>NZ_CVTV01000062.1:0-73121 GCF_900004865.1 Pseudomonas sp. 37 R 15
CTAGGCTCTGTACGAAATCCTTTGAAACCTCCTTGCTGACGTAATCCGGTAAAGTCCGCTGCCATCAAAGGCTGGAGCCTCGATTACGATGGCAAAACGGTACGAAATCCCCAATGCGGCGTGGGAGCTGGTCGCGGATATCTTCACGGAGTACCGGCGTACTGGCCGGCCCAGAACCGATGACCGCCTGATGCTCAATGGTGTGTTGTGGGTGCTCTGCTCTGGCGCGGCCTGGCGGGACATGCCCGAGCGTTTTGGCCCATGGTCAACGGTCTATCAGCGGTTCAGGGACTGGCGTAACCAGGGCACGTTCGATCAGATGCTCAAGCGCCTTCATCTCAAACTGAACGAGAAGGGCATGATCGATCTGAAGACTTGGATGATCGACTCCACCGCAGTGCGAGCAACCCGAGCCTCTTCAGGTGCCGGGAAAAGGGGGGGCCTGAAGAACCGCAAGACCACGCGCTCGGCCGCAGCCGGGGCGGCCTGACGACCAAGATTCACATGCTGTGCGATTCCAACGGAATACCGCTGCGTTTTCTGTTGTCGGGCGGTAATGCCAGCGACATCACCTATGCACAGCCCCTGCTGGATGGCGCATCTGTACCCAGCCTGCGCGGGCGTCCTCGCAAACGCTGCCAATGGTTATTGGCCGACAAGGGGTATGACGCCGAGGCTTTACGCAAATACTGCGACCGTTACCGGATGCGCTCGGTGATCCCGTTACGCGACATGAAACGCAAGCCCAAGCCCGGTTTGCCGAGGCTTTTTGATCGTCCCAAGTACCGACAGCGCAACATCATTGAGCGCATGTTTGGCTGGTTGAAGGAGAACCGTCGCATCGTGACCCGCTTCGACAAGCTGGCGAGAAGTTATGCGGCTATGGTCTCGCTGGCTTGTTCCATGCGGTGTTTGCGACAGTACTTTTCGTACAAAGCCTAGGGTTAGTAGGTCTTGGCAGAGAGCAAATTTGTGTGTGAGGATGACCGAGTTTTTTTGTTTTAGATTTCGGTTCAAGCCCAAGACTACTCAGTCCCCAGCGGCCGAGATACACGCTTAAACCTTATACGGAGCATGCATAAATCTTATGGGCGGTCAGAGAAAAACTTTCCCTGCCATGAAGGCGCTGGTGGCGTTTGAGGCCGCAGTCAGACTCGGGTCAATGACCGCAGCAGCCAGGGAAATAGGCACCACTCAGCCGGCTATCTCACAGCAAATCAGAAGCCTTGAGGAAATGGTGGGAGGAGCCTTGCTTGATCGCTCGGGCAATCACTTGCGGCCAACGGCCAGTGGAAAGCGCTTCTACGAAGACCTATCGCCCCTGCTTTCCAACTTAGACTCTGCGTTGGAAAGAGTCCAAGCAGGCCTTTCTAACCATGTCCCATTGATTACAATTTCTGCGAATTTTGGTTTTTCCCATCTTTGGCTATTACCTAGGCTGCATCTTCTACAGCGCGAATTTCCTGGTTTACGATTTCAAATTCTTCCTATGGATTCGCACGACACATCCAATTTGCATGACGTAGATTTGGCCATCAGCTTCGATCAACGCGATGTGAAAATGGAAAGCGAAATCATGCTCGCGCCGGAGAAGGTTTTTCCAGTATGCAGCCCGGCTTTTGCGCAGCAGCACGGTTTGTGGACTGACGTAACACTGAGCGACTTGAGGTCGCTGGCGTTGCTTCACATGGATGAACGCAATCCAAGGTGGTTGGATTGGGCGAGATGGTCTGCCCTTGCTGGGTTTGGTTCAATTGATGAAAAAACCAGTTTCACCTTTAACAATTATCCATTGCTTTTGAACGCTGCCATTCAAGGAAAAGGCCTCACGCTCGCTTGGGGGGCACTTGTGGATCAGGCGATCCAGGATGGTCTATTGGTGCGGTTAGGGCCGACAGTAATTCGCGATGACCACGGTTACCTCCTGCGCACTCGGCATCGTAACAACTCACTGATCACCCCTGTAATTGAGTGGTTTAGATCGTCTATGGCCCATGCGAACTCCTGATTTTTATGGGCTTCGTCGCTTACAGATACCTAAATGAGCGCAGTGCTAGGCCTACGTAAGGTGCCGGATGTAGTGGTCATGTTAGCCCTGTACGGCGTTTCGGACATTGTTGGCAACTTGCTCCTGCTCCAAGCGGGTTCCTGATCAACTGGATGGCATGTTCAAGACGCTGTTGTTAGTGCTGGCTGTCAGCCTCGCTACGATCTCGCTCTTGGGCGAATCAGTATGGTTGGTACCTTTGGTAGTGGCCGCCATCGGCTGCTGTCATGCAGGTGCCAGCCTGTTGACAGGCGTTGACGTGCTGCGAAGGGCAGGGGCTAATGCTCAGTTCATCGGCTCCGTAAACGTCAGCGCGATCAACCTTGGGATCATGATTGGTACTTCGGCTGGAGGGCTGTTGATCGATCACGTTGGCCTTCAGTACGTCGGGTTCTTAGCCGCCGGCTTCGTCATTTGTGCATGGGTCACCAGGATGTGCTTGAGCGCGGAGCCAGTTACCACTGAGGATCTCGCGGCCGAATGACTCAGTGCTTCATCTGCTTCCGATTCTGCTGGCAGTAGTGCTCAAGAGCACCGGGTATGCCGGCGCTTCCACTGAGTCAGCCCCGGCGCCGTGGATGCATGGGGGAGCCATAGGTTGAAATGTTGCTCACGGGTTTGTTACCCTGCCAGCAGACATTGCGCTTTGGCGCTCTGCGTAAGCGTTAACGTCAACCAACGCACACACGGGATTAACTCGTCCCCAGTTGTGCGTGGTACTCATGACAAGTTCATCTTCGGCCGTTCGTGCCGGAAATTCTCTATTCGCCTCATCCCTGCTAATTGGCATTTTGCTAATCGCCGCGAATTTGCGGGCACCGATTACCTCGCTGGGGCCAGTTCTTGACCAAATGCAGCAGTATTTTTCCTTGAGTGGCGCTGCTGCCGGTCTTCTGAACGCTCTGCCTTTGCTGATGTTCGCTTCTGCCTCGCCGCTGGCTCCTTGGCTGACGCGACGTTTTGGATTGGAGCAGGCGTTATTTGGTGCGCTGTGCCTTATCGCAATCGGCTGCATCACCCGTTCCAGTGGTACTTACACTGGCCTATGGTTAGGAACGTTGCTCATTGGTGGAGGCATTGCCACCGCAAATGTGCTGGTTGTTCCATTGGTCAAGAGAGACTTCCCAAGTCACGCAGCTCTGTGCGTAGGGTTATATGCCGCAACCATGGCCCTGATGGCTGCACTGGCCAGCGGCCTTTCAGCTCCGTTGTCGGTGCTTACCGGCTATACATGGAAGATTTCCCTTGGGGTTTGGTTTGTCCTTGCCCTTGTAGCCATCGCATGTTGGTTGCCGCACTTGAAGCGCGCTCGTGGCCGGGCTCCTGCTGCACCACCTGCTGCAAGTAAATCAGTGTGGGGAAGCGCCATCGCCTGGCAGGTGTCGATGTTCATGGCACTGCAGACGGTTACGTTCTACACCTTGATTGACTGGTATCCTGCCATGGCGAGTTCGGTCGGGATTGGTGCCTCGGAATCGGGTGTTCATCTCTTTGCCTATCAAGCCATTGCTGTCGTCGCCAACCTATCTACTTCCATTGCCATCAAGCGCCTCAAAGATCAGCGTCTGCTTGGGTTCTTATGCTCGCTGGCGATCACCGTTGGCATGGCGGGTCTGGTCTGGGCACCTGCCTTGTCTTTGATCTGGTTATTGTTCGCCGGGGTGGGGGCAGGGATGTCGATGGTCACGTGCCTGACATTATTCGGTCTACGGGTTCGTGATCACCACCAGGCGAGCTCGTTGTCGGCCATGGCCCAATGTGTAGGCTATGGCTTAGGATCGGTGGGGCCGTTCCTGGCCGGTTGGCTACACGGTATTTTCGGCACCTGGCAGGTATCACTGTGGTTGCTGTTATCTGCGGCGTGCCTGCAGATTGTCTTTGCGGTATTGGCCGGTCGTAACCGATTTATTGAATAAACCAATCCGGACGGCGCAGGGAGAACGGTTCAAGGCTCTCCCAGTGCCGCGGGGCTGTTCATGGCATTCCCGTTCTTACTCCCTTGAGATCTGTGCTCCTTCACATCCATCAAACCCGGCTAGAAGGAGATGTTTGAAATGTGTTCAGACGACGTTATTTGCAGCGCAGAGTGATGAGTACACAATTCAGTCCATCCGCGATAGATTAATTTTTTTAAATTGCCGACTTTTCAAACCGTTAGAAGATGAGTCATGATCCCGTCCGCTGCCCCACATCAGGTAGCGTGCATGCTTGAAACCTGTTTACCCCGTGGGCTTTCTGAATGACATCCATTCCCTGTTTTTAGGAAACATCGAAATCTCTTAGATTTAAGTGGATACGCATGGCCAGATGCCAATCTTGTTCTCGCTCAAGTCTGCTGATTTTTCAAATATCATCAATCTGTCATTACTCGCGCCGCGTTTTGACGCAACTGATCTAGGTAGTTCGCCCAATGTTGGGCAGCCTCTCGGCGTTGCGCCAGCAATTGAGCTCGTGCATACACTGCCCCGAGCGCACCTGGCATTCGATGTGATAAAGACAGTTCAAGCACGATAGGATCAATACCCAAATGCTCGTGCGCAATAGTCCTATAGGTCGCGCGAAAGCCGTGGGCGGTGATGTTGTACTCCGGCCAGACACGCTGAAAAGACTTGAGCATGGAGGTAGGGTTTATGGGACGTCCCGGATAGATCGGCGAGACGAACACCCAGCCTTTGCCTTCTTCATCCACCACGCGGGTTTTATGTAGCTCGCGCAACAGGGCCAGGGCTTGCTCGGGCAGCGGCACGATGTGTTTGCTCTTGTCCAGATGCTTGGTCTTACTCACCACATAACGCCAATCGGCGGCCACCAAGTCGACATCTTCCCAGCGCATCTGCACCAGTTCGCCCGGGCGAACCGGCAACATGACCAGCAACCGCATTGCTGCAGCTACACTGCCGTGGTTGCAGTCATCCAGACGCAGGAGAAACCGGCCTAGGTCGGCCGGCCTTTCGATCGCTGGGTTGCTGGTCACGACATGGCGGATCTTCAACTCTTCAATGTTGCTAAGCGCCACATTGCGTTCCACCCATCCGCGCCCCTCGGCAAAGCCCAGGACGGCACGGATGATGGTACGCACGCGCCGGGCCATGGCCATGGTGCGCCGGCGGCGCAACTCAGTGATGATCGTAGTGATGTGCTCTAACTTGATCTCGCTGATCGGTTTTTTGCCAATGGCAGGCAAGATGTGGTTGTTAAGCGCTCCGGTAAATCCCGAGATGGATTTTGTCACCAATTCGGCAGACTTGAATGCCAACCATTGCTCGGCCACGTAAGCGAAGGTGCGCTCTTCATTGAGCAACTGTGCCTCGATCTTGGCGGTCTTGGCCTTAAGCGGAGCGGTGTGGTTAGCCACGTCGCGGCGTGCGCCGCGGGCAATGTCGCGCGCCTCCTTGAGGCTAATGTCGGGGTAAGCGCCGATGGAGAAGCGGTTTTCCTTCCCATGCAGCCGATACTTCAATCGCCAAACCTTGGAAGGGGATTTGCCGGCCTTACTCGACGCCCTCACCTCCAAGTAGAGGCCAGGAATTTCGCCATCGGCGTGTTTGCCAGGTTCGGTCAGTGAGCGGATCAAGGCATCGCTGAGTTTTCGTTTGAAAACAACCGCATTATCTGGGGGCATCGGTGGGGGCATCCTTTTTAAGGAACCGAAATTTGCCCCCAATTATGCCCCCATGAGTCGTGGAATCCATTGGATTTAGACAGACGGCTATGGACTTAAATAACCAATAACTTGTTGTTATTAAACGATTTTATGGAATTTAGTGGAATTCCATTACAGGCTATCGGGGTCCCCAAAAAACATCTGAATCCGCGACCTCAACCACCGTTCCCCCGGATCATTATCCTGCGACCCGCGCCAGGCCATATGCAGCTCGAACGAGCGCACCGGCAGCGGCGGGTCTTCGGCGCGCAGGCCACCCGCCGAGGTCAGGGCGTCGGCGGCGTAATCGGGCACGGTGGCGAGGATATCGGTGCCTGCCAGTAACGTCCCCAGCCCGTTGAACTGGGGGACGGCCAGCACCACGTGGCGTTTGCGCCCGAGTTTTTCCAGTTCTTCATCGATAAACCCGCTCAGGTCGCCGGCGAACGACACCAGGGCATGCGGCCTTGCGCAGAAGTCGTCCAGGCTCAATGAGCCGGGTACGCTGTCGGCGCGCAGCAGTTTCGGCAGGCTGCGGCGCAGTACCTTGCGCTTGGCGTTGGCCGGCAGTTCGGCGGTATAGCTGACGCCGATGGAAATCTCACCTGAAGCGAGCAGGCCGGGCATCAGGATGTAGTTGACGCGACGCACCACCAGCACGATGCCGGGCGCTTCGGCGCGCAGGCGCTTGAGCAGTTGTGGCAGCAGGGCGAATTCCACGTCGTCGGACAGGCCGATGCGGAAGACTGCGGTGCTGGTGGCCGGGTCGAACTCGGCGGCGCGGCTGACGGCGGTGGAGATCGAGTCCAGCGCCGGGGAGAGCAGGGCGAAGATTTCCACGGCGCGGGCCGTCGGCTCCATGCTGCGCCCGGTGCGTACGAACAGTGGGTCGTCAAACAGCCCGCGCAGGCGTGACAAGGCCGCACTGATGGCCGGCTGGCCGAGAAACAGTTTCTCGGCGGCGCGGGTCACGCTGCGCTCATGCATCAAGGTTTCGAATACGATCAAGAGGTTAAGGTCGACACGACGCAGGTCGTTACGGTTCATCTTGTGTCCTGGAAGAGTCAGCGAACTTGACGAGAGTGGCCATATCAAGAACCTCCAGGGTTCCACTCTGAAGCATGACCGGCATGAATCTTACGGGTAAAGGCTGGTACTCTGCACCGGATAATTGAGTTTTCCTACGTTAGCTGAGGTCTATTCCTCACATGCGGAATCAATGACAGACATGTCGACTATTAATGGCGACCTGTGGTCTTACCCGTAAAGCCCAGATAGAGTTCATGGCATTAGAGGTTACTTTGACGAGGTTTGCGATGTCCCGCACGATTCGTTTTCACAAGTTTGGTCCGGCCGAGGTGCTCAAATGCGAAGAGCATGCAGCCGCGCAGCCCGCACCGGGCGAAGTGCAGGTGCGTGTCGACGCGATTGGTATCAGCTGGTACGACATTCTGTGGCGCCAGAACCTGGCGTCGTCCCATGCACGTCTGCCGTCGGGCCTTGGTCATGAAATGGCGGGTGTGGTGGTCGCGTTGGGCGACGGCGTGGACGACTTGGCGGTGGGCGACAAGGTCGCCAGTTTCCCCGCCGAAAGCCCTAACGATTACCCGGTGTATGGCGAGCAGATCGTCCTGCCGCGGTCGGCCCTGACCCGTTACCCGGATGTCTTGAGCCCCATTGAAGCCAGCGTGCATTACACGCCGCTGTTGATTGCCTATTTTGCTTATATGGACCTGGCACGGGTCAAACCCGGGCAGTTCGCCCTGGTGACCGATGCCAGTCACTGCGCCGGGCCTTCGTTTGTGCAGTTGGGCAAAGCCTTGGGTGTACGCGTGATTGCCGCGACCAAAGACAGCGACGAGCGCGAGTACCTGCTGTCCCTTGGGGCGGAAAAAGTGATCGTCACCGAAGAGCAGGACCTGCTCATGCAAATCAACAAAATCACTGGTGATCGTGGCGTCGATGTGGTGTTCGATGGCCTCGGCGGGCCACAGATGTCGTTGCTCGGTGATGTGCTGGCGCCACGCGGCAGCCTGGTGTTGTATGGCCTGCAAGGCGGTAACCAGACGCCATTCCCCGCCTGTGCGGCGTTCCAGAAGAATATTCAGTTTTTTGTGCATTGCATCGGCAACTTCACTGGTAAGCCGGAGCTGGGCATCATTCAGGACCAGGTGGCGTTGCAGCGTGCCTTGCGTGATATCAATCAACTGACTGCCGACCGGGTACTGGTACCGCTGAAAACCACGGTGTTTCCGTTCAGCCAGTTCGTCGAAGCCCATCGCTACATGGACGAATGCCCGTGCCGCGAGCGGGTTGCGTTGCAGGTTGAAGCTGTTTGAGCTGTAGGAGTATTCGCAAATGAATGCTCAAGCGTCTGCGCGGATACGGCAGATGCGCCATTTGTCAGGGCTTAACCCGCGCCAGGGTTGAGCCGCTCCGAGGGCGTTGCGCCCCCGTAAACAATACCTTTGGCCCTTACGCCGCCCTGAAATCCAGCGCGGCGCTGTCGTGTGGGCGTTACTGAAGTTCACACCGCGGATCATCTGAACTGCTTTCCTGCGTTGTTCTGTATCTATTAATCATTGTTTGAGCGCCGATAATTGTGGCTTCACCATCATCTCAAGGATTGAGCAATGATTAGCTATTGCACATTACTGTCCCGCATCAGCGAACTAACCAAGCGATACCCTGGCTGCCGAAGAGCACTCAGAACATCCGACCTTGTTGCCAGAAGCAGGATTAAGTGGGTGATTTAATATTTGTCAGAAGTTTCGCTAGTTTATTAGTTAAATCGCTGTAGGAAGTTGTCGGAATATTCCTAGGATGTGCGACCTGGCCACACAGGGCCTTGGACTTTCGCGTCTGCGCGCAGGTTTGGTTGTACACGGCTCAGGTGCCTGCCCGGTGATTTTGTTGCCAGGTGCTAGTGTTTAATCATCTTTGTGCCCTCCAGGGGAAGACAAGCCTACAGATGTAATGGGTCAAGCAACGACATTAAAAATTTGCTTTGAAACTGATATTTCAACTCAGGTAGTAGAACGATGAGCGCAATTCACGAACAAGCCATGAACTATGTTTACCAGCAAGTTCTGCAACGTTTGATGGGGCACTTCACGCGCGCCGAAAGGACTGCACTCCAATTGTTGATCCAGCGAATAGTGGTGGCAGCAGGCGGCATGGAACAAGTGGCTAACTACAAAGTGTTGATCGCCCACGGCGGCGGCGAGGTCAGCAGTTACACCCTGGCGCTGCTGCGGGCGGCGCAGTTGAGCATCGCTGGCCGTGCGCCCAAGACTTTTCACCTGCGGGTAGCGACGCTGCGGCATGCCGGGATGACACAGGCAACGCTTGACGGTCTGAATGAGGGCTACAGCGCACTGTTTTTCCACGATGATCCTCGCGTGGAGCTGTTGATGGTGGAAAACCAGGAGGTGCAACCTTTCCATCATCAGCGGCCCG
Organism: Pseudomonas sp. 37 R 15; assembly: GCF_900004865.1. NCBI lineage: Bacteria > Pseudomonadati > Pseudomonadota > Gammaproteobacteria > Pseudomonadales > Pseudomonadaceae > Pseudomonas > Pseudomonas sp. 37 R 15. The sequence continues at coordinate 9,150 of NZ_CVTV01000062.1, forward strand.
CATCCAGCGCTGGCCGTGAGGTCAGCCAGCGCAATATGCTGATGATCGGGCACCTGACGTCCGGGGATGTCCGCGCGACGCTGTGCGACGATACTTACCTGGCCCTGGGGGATTTCTACCAGCGCGTCAGCACGTGGAACGGCGGCGTGCACGCCGTAGTCAGTGGTGACTCGCCGCGCAAGCAAAGCCAATACCTGGCCTGGCTCAAGCGCGCGGCACTGGGCGCGGGCGTCACTGTACCGCCGCGTAGGCCCGCGTCGCTCAATATTCTGTTCGCGCGCATGCAGGAGTGGAGCACCGGTTGCTACCGCGACCTCTATGGCGAGCAATTCGTGGAGGTCGACAGCCCTGGCCGTGGCGGGCATCGCCATTTGGCCCATATCGGGGTGGCCGATCTGCTCGACGAGGTCGATATCGCCTCGGCACCGCTGCTTATCGAGTTCCTGGCCCACAAGTCGGACCCGTTCGACTTTCACTTCAGCCATCCTGACTATCCCAACCCGCTGCTCATGGCACACCTGCATGGGCTGCAGGCCCAGTGCCTGCGGGAGTTGTCGTACGAGGAGGGCGTTGAAGCGTTTGTGCATCAGGCAAGGGATGCGATGGGCCGCCGACAAATCCCGCAGAGCCTGATCGACGAGATGAGCAGTCACGATGGGCGCGTGTTGTCGACGACCTACGCCAGGGAGTTCTTTGGCCTGGACCAGGGCCAACTGACTTGCCTGTTGTTCTCCCCCTTCATTCATCACGGCGAGCGCCTGGAGGGTTACCTGCGTCAATGCCACCCCGGCATGCTGGTGGGGCTTCCCGAATTGCATAAGGCGTTGCAGGGCAAGCCCGCTGCAGACATGCTGCAGCAATGGCTGATTGACACCAGTGGCTTGCCATTGCCTCTTCTGCAGCACTTGTACCGCAAGCGGCCGCTACAGGCGGGCCGTAGCGCCCAGGCACGCAAACGCCGCGGAGCGCGGGTGCAGGCGCAGATTGCGCAGTTGTCGGGACGTTAAGCGTGCCGGTACGTGCAAGCCCGGGTGGACGCTCATGAAGCTGCGAGGAGAGCGGCAAGCTGATTTTGCCTATCAGGCGGTGTACCGCTACATGATCAACCTGATCAACGAAGTCAGCCTTGAAACACCGGTAAAGTTGCCTTCCCTGCGGCAACTGTCGACCCGGTTGAAAGTGTCGATCTCGACGATTCAGTACGCTTACTCGATATTGGAGAAAGAGGGGCGGATCTACTCCGTGGCCAAGTCAGGCTACTTTGCCTGGCCGGTGGCCGCCAACGCGCAAATGACGACCGATGCCGACTTGCTTGAGCGCCTGTATGCGGCAACGCGGCGGCCAGCCATGGTGGTGCTCAGCGGCGATGAACCGGCGCTGCTGGGCTCATTGGATGGCGCATTGCTGATGCTGGAGCGCCAACTGATCCGCCGTTACCCGCACCACCTGCAAACTCGCTGGCAACCCTCTGGCGTCTGGGAGCTGCGCGCGGCGCTGGCGGCAAGGTATACCTCGTCGCCCACGCGTTGCTGGCAGGCGGATGAGGTGTATATCGGAGCCGACTTGCGCGGTGTCCTGGAGATCCTGATTGACGCCCTGAGCCTCAAGGACACGGTAGTGGTTGTCGAGTCACCCTGCGATTATCGGGTCTTGCGCCTGTTGCAGGGCGCGGGCGTACGGGTCATCGAATTGTCTTGGCAGGCCGATGGCCACTTCGATTTGACTGCCTTTGAACACCTGCTGCGCCACGAGCCGGTGCATCTGGTGCTGCTGTCGTCGGGGGTGAGCATGCCGTCAGGCAGCGTGTTGTCGCTGCAGGAGCGGTTGCAGGTGGCGCACCTGCTGGATCGCTACGGTTGCTGGCTGTTGGAAAATGACACCTTCGGCGAACTGAGCTTCGTACCGTCCCCAACGGCCCTGCGCGATCTGGTCAGTCCCGAGCGATTGATGGTGTTTTCGTCACTCGAAAAGATCCTCGGTCCGGAAGCACCGTTTGGTTTTGTACTGTCGCGGCAACTGAGCAGCCAATTGCAGCGCCAGTTTTTGTTGCGCGCATTCCGTGTGTCGTCGATCCGCCAGCGGGCCATTGCCCGCTTGTACGAAAGCGGGCGGTTTGACCAGCACTTGCAGACGTTACGCCAACGGCTAGGCGAACAAGCGCAGGCCATGAGTCATCGTCTGGATGTGCGTCTGGAGGGCCGGGTGAGCTACCGAATGCCGGGCGCCGGCGCCAGTTTCTGGTTGCAGTCGACGGCGGCGGTGGATATGCATCAGGTGTTCCAGCGCATGGTGACGCAACAGGTGGTGATCGCCCCCGGTGAGCTGTTCAGCCTCTGCGGCCTGCATCACCAGCATATGCGCCTGAGTCATGCATTCAGCGGTCATCCGAACCTGGACATCGTCCTGGACACGTTGGCCGGGGCGCTGCAGCAGGCACAGGTCTAACAGGTGTGAAATTTCTACATCAGTTGTGGGATCGATACCGTCGCGCAGTAGTCCAAGTCCCCGTAAACTGTCATTTTTCCGAATACTCATTTTTCCGAGGTTTATGCATGACTATCAGTCCTTTTGCGGGCAAGCCGGCACCAGCCCAGTTGCTGGTGGATATCCCGCGACTGGTCACGGCCTACTACACCGGCCAGCCTGATGCAGCGATCTCCACCCAACGCGTGGCGTTCGGTACCTCCGGTCATCGTGGCAGTTCGTTCGAGCTGAGCTTCAACGAATGGCATGTGCTTGCGATCAGTCAGGCTATCTGCCTGTACCGCGAGGCCCAGGGCATCGACGGCCCGCTGTTTGTCGGCCTGGACACCCACGCACTGTCGACGCCGGCCGGCGCCAGTGCGTTGGAAGTGCTCGCCGCGAACGGCGTGCACGTCATGCTCGCCGAGGGCGACGAATACACGCCGACACCGGCGATTTCTCACGCCATCATCTGCTACAACCGTGGCCGCACCAGCGGCCTGGCCGACGGTATCGTGATCACGCCGTCCCACAACCCGCCGCAGAGTGGTGGCTACAAGTACAACCCGCCTAACGGTGGCCCGGCCGACACCCATGTCACCAAGTGGATCGAAGCCAAGGCCAACGAACTGCTGGCCAACAAGCTCGCCGGGGTCAAGCGCATCACTCATGCCCAGGCGCTCAAGGCCGATACCACCCACCGCCATGATTACCTCAACAGCTACGTGGCCGACCTGGTCAACGTGATCGACATGGATGCCATCCGCAGCGCCGGTTTGCGCCTGGGCGTCGATCCGCTGGGCGGAGCAGGGGTGCGTTACTGGTCGGCGATTGCCGAACACTACCGGCTGAACCTGGACGTGGTGAACACCGAAGTCGACGCGACCTTCCGCTTCATGAGTGTCGACTGGGACGGCCAGATCCGCATGGACCCGTCTTCCAGCTACGCCATGCAAGGCCTGATCGGTCTCAAGGAGCGCTTCGATGTGGCGTTTGCCTGCGACCCTGACCATGACCGTCACGGCATCGTGACCCCGTCCGGCGGGTTGTTGGCGCCGAATAACTACCTGGCGGTGTCCATCGACTACTTGTTCCAGAATCGCCCCGAGTGGCGCGCCGATGCGGCCGTGGGCAAAACCGTGGTCAGCAGCGGCCTGATCGATCGAGTGGCCGCGCGTATCGGCCGTCGTTTGTACGAAGTGCCGGTGGGCTTCAAGTGGTTTGCCGATGGCTTGTTTGAGGGTTCGCTGGGGTTCGGTGGCGAAGAAAGCGCCGGGGCCTCGTTCCTGCGCAAGGACGGTACCGTCTGGAGCACCGACAAGGACGGCCTGATCCCGGCCCTGCTCGCCGCGGAAATGACCTCGCGCAAGGGCCAGGACCCAAGCCAGCTCTATCGCGGCCTGACCGACGCTCTCGGTGAGCCGTTTGCCATCCGCGTCGATGCCAAGGCCACGCCAGCGCAAAAGGCCTTGCTGGGCAAACTGTCGCCGCAGCAGGTCACGTCCACGCAATTGGCCGGGGAGAGCATCCAGCAGGTCCTCAGCCATGCGCCAGGCAACAACCAGGCCATCGGCGGCTTGAAAGTCATGACCGAAAACGGCTGGTTCGCCGCACGTCCATCGGGCACCGAGGACATCTACAAGATCTACGCCGAGAGCTTTATCGGCGAAGATCACCTCAAGCAGCTGGTGCAAGAGGCCCAAGTGCTGGTAGACGGAGCCATCTCGGAGTAACTGACACCCCAGAGATCGAAATGTGAGAGGGGGCTTGCCCCCGATTGCGCTGTATCAGTCGATGTATTCGATGCTGATCCACCGTCATCGGGGGCAAGCCCCCTCCCACATTAGATGCCAGCGTGGCTTGAGGTCAGGCTAAGTCGACCAGCACAATCTCACTGTCTTCAATCGCCGTCACCCGCAACACCTGCTCATCGGCAACCGCCACACCGTCTCGAGCGTGCGCACGCAAGCCATTGACTTCAATCGTCCCGGTTGCCGGCACCAGGTACGCTCGGCGCCCGCTGTCCAGACTGTACTCGGCAGTTTCACCGGCCTTCAGATTAGCCGCCACCAAGCGTGCATCGGCGCGAATGCGCAGGCTTTGCGTGTCTCCGACCTTGCCGCTGGCCAGGGTCACGAAACCTTCGCGAACACCCTGCGGAAACGGCTTGGCGCCCCAGGACGGTGGCAATCCGGCCTCATTCGGAATGATCCAGATCTGGAAAATCTTGGTCGGCGTGGCTTCCAGGTTGTACTCGCTGTGGGCAATCCCGGTGCCGGCGCTCATCACCTGTACGTCGCCCGCTTCTGTGCGGCCCTTGTTGCCAAGGTTATCCGCATGACTGATGGCGCCTTCGCGTACGTAGGTGATGATTTCCATGTCGCGGTGCGGGTGCTGCGGGAAGCCGGTGCCCGGCGCAATGATGTCGTCATTCCACACCCGCAGGTTGCCCCAGTGCATGCGCTCGGGGTCATGGTATTCGGCAAACGAGAAATGATGATGGGCGTCGAGCCAGCCATGGTGGGCGCCGCCCAGGGTGTTGAAGGGTCGAAGTTCAAGCATGATCGTCTCCTGTTGATGACCCTATGTTCCACCAGCGCATGATCGATAAAAAGCGTAAAAACTGCCTTATTCCTATCGACTGATTCGATGTTAATTAAGGGCAATAACTTTCACTTCATCGCCTAACTGCATGACACCAAAGCATTTGGCTGGAACTCGGCGTCAATTCCGGCGACCATGGCGCACTGTCAAAACCCAGCTCATCGCAGGAGTTCGCGTGCCGCCCCCACAGCCTGATCTGCCCCCTGAATTGCGCCCGCCGGCGGAAATGCCGCTGTTGAAACGGCTTGCCGCGCGTCTGTTCGGACACGGCCTCACGCGTTTGCGCGCTCAACACCGTTTCTCCTGGTTACACGGTCAAGCCGACGGTTTTCGCAGCGGGCATGAAGCCGGTGTGGAGTATGGCTACCGCGAGGGCAAGGCGGACGGTTTGGAAGAGGGCCGGCAAGTCCTGCTGATACGTGATTTTCGGTCCGATGAGCCTCGTGCTCCGGGCATTGATGACAACTTGTTCGATGACTGGCGATTGCCCCTGACCGCCGACATCAAAAAGCGCATCAAGGCCGACGTTGCACGTTTGCTGCCGGCTCACGCCCAGCCGAGCGCCGCGCAGTGGAAGATGATCTTCAGCGACACGCCCTCGACCTCAGTGATTGCAGGCGCTGGCGCAGGCAAGTCGACTTCCCTGGTGCTGCGCATCCTTCTGCTCACCCATTACCTGGGCTTCGAGTTGAGTTCGATGACCGTGGTGACGTTCACCCGCGAATCGCGCAAGGACTTCATCCACAAGCTCATGCAGATTCTCAGCCTGTGGGGCCAACCCCTTGGCCAAAAAGAGGCCCAGGCGGTGGTGCGCACCTTTCACTCATGCATCCTGCCGATGGTGCGCAGCCTGCCGGGCTTTGAGCGACTGCAGGCGTTCGAGAACCTCAGCGCCGGCGTCGAGGACGCCGACAGCAATCCGTTCGACCTGCGCATCAACGACGCCCAGCGCCAACAGATGAACGCCTGCTATCACCGCTTGCACGGCAGCCACGCGCGTTTTCGTGAGTTGATCGCGCCGTTGGCGCGCCATGGTCTGCAACTCAAGGAGCTGGAGTGCGATCACCCGGATGTACAAAAGCGCATGGCGGTGACGGAACTGGCGGCCAGGCGTGATGAAGAACTCTGCGACGTCATCGAGGATCTGTGGTTTCGCGCCGGCGCCTGGCCGATCAAGGGTATCGAGCCGAGCCGGCAGACGTTCGATATCAATGGGGCGAAATTTCATTGCCATGGCTATATCCCCGAGCTGGACGCGTGGGTGGTGCTGGGCTTTGATTCGCGGGAAAGCCCTCAGATCAGCCGGCCCAATTCAAAGCTGTCAGTGCGCGCAGAGTGGGCGGTAAAGCGCACCTTGTTTCAAGCTTTTTGTCGCAAGCCTTTGATATGGCTCGATAACTATGAGTCTTCAAAAAGATTGTTAAGCAGTCTGGCGGGCGATGCCACGGCCGGGCCAGGGTTTGATTACAAGGTCAAGGGTGAGCTTGCTTCAGCGCCGCTGTTGGACAGCTTTGTGATGGCCGCCGGCTTTATCGAAAACCTCGGGTTGGATGTGCCCAGCGCCGTGGGCCGCATGAGCTTCGCCAAAGACGACCCGGACCGCTTGTTCTTCGAGGCCCTGGGCATTTTCTGGAAGGCCCTGGAAGATCACTTGCTCGATCAATCGCCGCCGATCATGACGTATAACCGCATGTTTTCGTTGTTTGGCGAAAATACCCCGGAAAACCTCAAGCTGCTCAGCGACCCATTGCTGCGGCCGATGTCGCACCTGATGATCGATGAGTTCCAGGACGTATCGCCGCAGATTGTCTCGTGGATCCGTGCCAGCCTGCGCGAAATCCGCAGCCGTGGCCCTGCCATGCATGTCGGGCGCGGGGCGCAGCGTTCATCGCTACTGTGCGTGGGGGACGACTGGCAGTCGATCTACGGCTGGCGCGGCAGTTCACCCAAGTACTTCATGGAATTCAACCAAGAATTTGCATCGCCGAGTACCACACGGGTAATGCTGGCTGAGAATTACCGCAGCCATCAGCACATCATCGATGCTGCCGAGCACATCGTACGCAGTGCGCCGGCCATTCCCGGCAAAAAGGCCAAGGCCAGTGGCGAGCCCAAGCCGCTGGTGCCCGTGACAGTGCAGGAGCGCGACGACGCTGCACTGGCGCGGCAGCTGCTCGAGCATTATCAGCAGGGCGATACGATCTTGATGCTATATCGAAAAAGCAGCGATAAGTTATTGATACAAGAGCATATTCAGGCCGTAGTTAATCTTGATTCGAGCTTGCCGCCTCAGGCGCGCAAGCTCAAACAGCTGACCTATCACAGCGCCAAGGGCCTGCAGGCGGACGCGGTGTTTCTATTGGGGGACTGCCAGCACCTCACCAGTTCGCCTTACAAGAACCAGGTCTACCGTATGGCGGGTCTGGGCAAGGATGGCGACAACGAGGCGTATGACAACGCACAAAAAGACGAAGTGCTGCGCCTGGCCTACGTCGGCATCACGCGAGCGGTCAGCCACTGTTATTGGTACGTGGAAAAGCCCGAAGGCCAGGCGGTGAATGTGCCAAGGGCATCGGAGCGGGTGGACGGCAGGAAAGCATTCTTCGACGATCAACGCGGTTGATCGGCCTCAATGCGATCTGAATGTGGGAGGGGGCTTGCCCCCGATTGCGCTCTGTCATTCAACCTTGCAGTGACTGACCCAGCGCCTCCCACCGTTGGATCTCACCGGTCTGCGGCAATCGATCAGGCCCGCAGCGACAGAGGCGGCACAAAACTCTCAAGCTCATCCTCCACCGCCTCGATGATGCGCTCCACATCGGCGGCGTTCATTACAGTGGCGCAGGGAATGCCAGCGATAGCGATCAGTGTCTCGCCGCTGGTCCGATCAAACAGGCGGGCCACCATGCTGCCGGGGGCGTCCATGCTCCCCTCGAAGCCCATCGGATGAAAGTGCCAGCGCATCAGCTGGCACGCGTTGGGGAATGTCACTTTGTTCATAGTGCCCACCTTGTTCATTGAGCGCTTCCTTTAGCTCGCGGCAGGAGCCAGGACCTTCAATAGTCCTGGTGTCGAGCACTCAAAATAGCATCCGTTCGCAAGGGGAAGGCGACTTTTTCAGGTCCGTTCGGCGGTTCTTTGACCTGGATCATGACCTGCTGCGAATCAGGCAAAAGGTCATTGGTCAGAAGTTGCCATCAGATGGTGGGCAGTTTTGTTCAATAATTGACGGCTTGATGGCCGCCTGCGTCCACCTGCAAATTCACCCCGGATATATAGCTGGCTGCCGGGCTGGCGAGAAACGCCACGGCATGGGCGACCTCTTCGGGTGTAGCCATTCGGCCAAGCGGGCTTCTGTTCAGCGCCCGCTGATACCTTTGCGGCTCATCCTTTTGCAACCGGGACCAGACGCTGCCCGGCGACATCACTTCACTGGGCGAAACGCAATTGACCCTGATGCCTTCGCTCACGAGCTCTTGGCTCAACGAGGCCATGTAGTGGACCAACGCAGCCTTCAGCGCGGCGTAGGGCTTGTTATTGGGAATCGCGATGGATGCAACACGCGAGGCAACCGCAACAATCGACGCGCCTTGTGCGGCCCTGAGATAGGGGATAATCAAGTCCATGCAGTTGACGCAGGACTCAATGTCAACTTTGAATCCAGTCGACCAACTGCTGCTTTGAGCGCTGATATTCCAGATAAAGCAGTCGATTCCTCCCCATCGGTCGACGGTTTGTTTGACCATAAGCTCGAACATCGAGGTGTCTTGCACATCCAGCACATAGGGCAGCACGGTATCCTCAGTGGCGTTGAGGCTGGTCATCAACTGGTTCAGTGCGGCTTCATCACGTGCGCAAAAGGCCACGCGGCAACCCTCGAGCGTGAAGGTTTCCACCAGGCTGCGGCCTATGCCTTTGCTGCCTCCAGCGATGAGAATGCGCTTGCCGCCAAGGCCCAAGTCCATGTTTATCCGTTCTCCTGTAGTTTTTCGGCCAGCCTGAAAGCCAAGGCCATCAGGGTGAGCGTGGGGTTGGCATAACCCGCTGTCGGAAACACACTGGTGCTGGCGATATACAGATTGTCCATCCCGTGCACCTTACAGTCGCTATCGACTACCCCTTGGTTTGGGTCATTGGACATACGCGTGGTCCCACTGGGATGGTTGCCGGGCGCGAGTCGGTGAGGCGCTTGCCATTGTGTGGGATCTACGCAGAATGGCGCGGGTTTGAAATGCGTGATCAGACCACTGCTCTGTAAGGTTTCACCCAGCGTCATCACGGCGTTTTCAATGGTCTTGGTATCGACCGCGCTCAGTTCGTTATGGGCATGCACACTTGCCTGAGTGGTTCCGGCCCCGGCCGCCACGTGATCAGGGACAATACGGTTCGATTGCGCGGGGAGTTGTTCACAGCACAGGTTCAACGTTCCAGGAATGCCCGGCCCGCCGCCCAGGATGGCACGAAAGGTTCCGCCTCCCGCTTGGATCAGGTAGCGAGCGGTGGGCACGATCATCCCAACAATCGAGTCGTTCTCTGAAACGTTAAGGGTTTTTTCCTGAAAATACAGCGGACGATAAGGCACGCATCGTTGCGTCAAGTTGTAGGTGCCGGCGTTCCAAATGTAGAAGTGCTCTTGAAAGTAGTGGCCCAATTCACCCGACGCCAAACCGGGTCGAGAAGCTTCCAGCAGCCGTGTACTTTCAATACAGCCGGCGGCTATGACGAATGTGGAGGCAGACACTGTGTGCTCAATGGCGTGAGGACGTGACGCCGAAACCGACGTGAAGACCAACTGACGTGCCGACCTTGTTTGATCGGTGCCGCACGCCACCGTATCGATGCGCACCGCGTTGGCCCCCAGTAGCACATCCACGCTCCTGGAGCGAATCAGCCTTTGCTTGAAAAGCTGGCCGAAATTGATTCGGCGTGCGAGCAAGGGGCGGGTGCGAAATGCCTCGGAAGACAACGGTAATGCTTGCCAACCTGGCGCGTCATCAAGGCCTTCGTCCAGGCACCAGCGAGTAGGAATCTGATAATAGGCGCAGACTTTTTTGTAAAATACCTGCATCTGCGCATACGAAATGGGCCACTTTCCGCGTTCCAGGTCGAGGCGTTCCATCGCGCATAACCAGCCGCTCCAGACATTGCCAGTACCGCCAAACGCACGTAACCGGCTTTCGGTCAGGTAATTGGGCTTGCTCGTCTCAAGCCAGCCCGAAACCCTGCCGCCATACAGCGCCTGCGTGCAGGTCTGCAGATCACTGTAACGACGTGATAACGACTCATCATGCTCATTGATATAGGCCGTATCCAGCGTTTCACCACTCTCCACCAGGAGCACCCTGAGGTTGTTTTCGCCCTTCAGAAATTGACTTGCGAACGTCAGGGCAGCGGGGCCTGAGCCGATCACGCAAATGTCGTACTTCAGCGTACCGGTCAATGCCGCGGCGCTTATTATCATTGTGCGGGTTCCATGCTCAGATCGACAGATAGGTCGCGCGTACGGCCTGAGCAATCTTCTCGGCGCTCAATCCATACTTTTCAACTAAATAGGCTTGGTCGCCGTAGCCATCGGGATAGCAGTCCTCAAGACCCAGGCGCAGAAAAACAGGGCAAGGCACCTTGGCATCGGACAGCCCCTCAAGCAGAGCACTGCCAAGGCCTCCCGTACGATTGTGCTCTTCTACGGTAACGATCAGCCTCGCCTTGGTCAGGCGATCCATCAGCTCATCCAGGTACAGTGGTTTTACGGAATGCACATGCACGACCCCCGCATCTATCCCTTGCGTGCGCAACAAGTGAGCGGCAGCCAACGCCTGATGTGAGGCAAATCCGGTCGAGAAAATAATCACTTCTTCGGCGTCGAGGAGCGTCACCGGTACCCCAATCACCGGTGGAACATGCTGATGAGGCAAGTCGGGCGGGTTCGCGGGGCCGATCCTGATGTAGGTCGGGGTCTGATTATCAATAGCTTGCTCCAGGAGCAAGCGAGCCTCCGTCGAATCTGCGGGGCACAACACCGTCATGCCTGGCACCAATCGCATCAGCCCTATATCGTCAATGGCCAAGTGGCTGGGACCCAGGTGGGCGTAGACCAACCCTGCACCATTGCCCATGAGAATCACAGGCACGTTATGCAGGCCAATATCCATCGCAATCTGCTCGAATGCACGACGTGTCAAAAACGTTGCGATCGTGTTGACTATCGGGACGAACCCTTCCATGGCCAGGCCTGCGGCAAACCCGACGATATGCTGCTCGGAAATACCCTCCATGAAAAAGCGCTCTGGACTCTGTGTTTGAAATTGGGCCATGGCTCCGGCCCCCAGGTCTGAGCCGACGAATACAATCCTTGGGTCGCTCAGCGCCATGTCGACAATTTTGTCAGAGCACGCTTTTCTCATAGAGATCTCCCTGAAACGCGTGCTTGATCATGAGCACGTCTTCCTGGCTGAATTTGACCTTGTGGTGCCACTGGGGATTACCTTCGGCGATTGGCAGCCCCTTGCCCTTCACTGTCTTGCAGATAACAGCCAAGGGCGACCCGCTGGGCGAGGGCGGTCTGGCGAACGCGTCTTTCAGGGCTGCCAGGTCGTGTCCATCAATGGTCAGTGAATCGAAGCCGAAGCTGCGCCATTTTTCTGCAAGGGGGGCCATGTCAAGCACTTGATCCGTTCGCCCGAAACACTGCAGATCGTTACAGTCGACAATCACCGTCAGGTTGGCCAGCCGGTGCTTACTGGCATGCAGGGCGGCCTCCCAGATTGAACCTTCGTTAAGTTCACCGTCGCCGGTTATGACGAATGTTCGATAAGTCTGACGACGCAGGCGCGCCGCCACTGCCATTCCCACGCCGATGGAGAGACCATGTCCAAGGGAACCTGCCGATGCTTCGACGCCGGGAATCTTCAACTTCTCGGGGTGCCCTCCCAGCCTGGACTCCTGCGAACAAAACGTCGAAAGCTCGGCCAACGGGAAGAATTCCTTGTCTGCAAGAATGGCGTACAGCGCCGCGCAGCCATGGCCTTTGCTGAGAATCAGGCGATCGCGGTCTGGCCAGTCAGGTCGTGCGCAGTCAAAACTCAGTACGGAGTCATACAGCACTCGCAAAATTTCAACCAGCGACAACGAAGGCCCTACGTGGCCCATGTCGGCACAGATCAGCGTCTGGGCGATAAGTCGTCGCAAATGAAGTGAACGTTCATCGAGCGCCATCATGACTCATCCGCTAACTGAATCAGCTCTGGAGAGGAGGGAGGGCCTTGAGTTATCAGACGCTCCAGATAATGTCCCAGGCGCGGTGGCACGATGAATTGTTCAGTGTTATTGATTTCTTCGACGCTCCACCAGCGCATTTCTTTGACCACGGCTTTCTCTTCGTCGGTTTGATGCCGGGTTGTGAAGTCGACGCGGGTGACCCGGTAGAGCAGGAAGGACTCATCCAGAAGAAAAAGCGTGCCATCACGCATTAATATATGTTTTCCCCTCCACACCAGGCGCCCTTGGGAAAGTTCTTCCGGACGGTACCCCGCTTCTTCGAACAGCTCACGTTGCGCCGCGTCTTCCAGGCCTTCGTCCGGCTTGATGCCGCCACCCAAGGTGCACCAGAAGGTCCGGTCAGGCAGGGTCACCTGCATCAATAGAATGTGATCATGCGGATTCAGCAGAAGGGTCCGAACATTCTTTCGGCAGGGAAGGTCACGATAGTCCATGTAGGTGTTCCTTTTTGATCAGGGCATCCAGTTGGTTGCATCCGGCGTCCAACATCGCCGGGAAAAGTCGGAGTTCTCGTAGTTGGTCGGTACCATACATCCCGCAAAGCAAACCAATGAAAGCCATCTGTAAGGCTATGCATTTGAGCGTCGGCACAAAGGGCCCTTTCAGGAACTGCAGGATTTCAATGTTTTTTGAGTGAGCCAGCAATTCAAGCAGTAGCGGCACGTCCACCGACGTGGGAATCACCGCCAATGGCCGCTGAGGATCCCTATGGAATTTGAAAACGCAAAGGCTCACAGTCAGTCTGGCGAAATCCTGAATCGGGTTATCGTTCTTGGCGTCATCAAAATCCAGAATTGCCGACACTGTTCCGCGATCGTTGAACAATAAATTGTTCAGATGAAAGTCCCCATGAACCGCTTGGGTACGTTCGAAATAGCCTGCCGACTCTGCCTGAGATTTATAGTGGTTGACCTGCCATGAGAAAGCACTGATCAACGCCAGCACCTCGGTTTTGTATGGCCGCCACGGGCCGTTCAGTTTTGTCTCCAGCTCGTCTCGGCCTTGCGCAAGCAGGTCAGTTACGCAATCGAAGACATTGCCGTGAGGCAGGTGATTGTCGGGTAGGGAGAGCGCCGAAGTGTGCAATGAATGCAATGCATCAACCGCGCCCCTGACCAGTGAAGGAAGGCAGGGGAAATCGCCGCCGTCGGCCAAGCGTTGAAGCGTGAATATTCTTTCTCGGCCATCTTCGAGCTGCACTAAATGGAATCGTGTGTGGTCGTCTGACAAGCAGCAATATTCCGGAATCAGCAACCCGTCTCTGCTCAGGTGCTGTTGAAATTGCAGCGATGCCTGACAAAAGGGTAATGAATTGGCGTAGGCCGGTGCCTCTTTCAGAACAAAACGTTCGCGTGCCGCCGTCTCCAGGAAAAACTTATTGGAAATACCTGAGCTGAACGCTGGGCGCAGTGTTTTCCGGCCTTGCCTGACCAGAGGCAAGACCCGCACAGGTTCGCTGACGAATGCAGCCGCCACTTGCCGGATCAGTGGATCATGATCGCTCTTGTTGGAAAAATCACAGTCGCTCACAGTGCGCCCCCCGGCCAATGAGGCATCAGCAAGGCGAGGCATTTGCACCCGTATGCACAGCGAGTCCGACAGGGCTGATACCCATGATGCCGGCGACAGGTTGATGATCTCTTAGAGCGAAGTTCAAGCACGCGCAGCATTCCCGATTCCTTTCGGCTGTCCAACGTGAACAGTGTTAGTTCCCAAATCAGCTGGTAGCAGAAAGTTGAATTTCTACTGCGCAGGTGATGAGCGTGAGTTCATTGCGTATTTTTCTTCGGATGAGAAAAAATGCCTTTTTTGTTTAGCAACGATAGCGCGGGGTGTCAAGGCGCGACGGCTGTTGCAAGTAGTCTCTTGCGCTGTTTTTTTTACTCAAAGGCTCGCATGGCGGGGCCGTAGGCGAAAATAAGAATTTTTTAAAAGCTTGAAGTAAGCAAAGAAATTTAAGCGTTGCCAGTAACTAGCCATTATATAGTGGCTATATACTGGCAACTAAGGATTTAGCTATCATTTTCATGTTTGAAATCGGCGCATAAGACGTTGATTGCAAGGGTGAATCTTAATTTTTTTATGCGCAATTCGAAATAAAATTTTACTGGAAGGGCAAAAACCGCTTGCACTCAACAGGTTTTTTTCCAATATTAAAAAGGCGCCGGGTGAGTTGGACTATCACCTCAAAGCGTTCGCTGAATATGCCCGCACGCCGTGTGGACAATTGCTCTAGGTGACTCAGGAGATGTATCTCAAAGGGAAGTGAGATGACGCAATTATCGATTAATCAGCTCTGCGACAGGGTGCTAAGCAATGCGACGCGGCAAGGCGCTAATTCGTCTATAGCGCTTGGTCAGTTAGTGGAAGAAGTTGGTGCGGCGAACGCACCATTGCTTGCGGGTGGGGTTGAGGAACATTTCCTTTTCCTGAAACCTGAACTGCTGTCGGTCAAACATAAAGATCCATTGCAACATGCGCTGAAGCTGGTGTTTTCACCCCTCATGGCAATTGGCGAGATTGACCAGGTCGTCCTCATCGCGGCGGACTCGCAGGCAGCTCGCACGATGGTGCGCGGGCAGTATCGAATCTTGCGCGCGTTGGCCAACGAGCCAAACGCCCAGGCTGAGCATGCGGTGCATGACTGCCTGCAATCCGAGCACCCCCTACCGGTCTACACGGCATCCCAGGCACTCGAAATGTTCTGGCGCAACGATACCGCGCAGTTGTCGGAAGATTGGGATAAAGGCACCTGTATCAAAGTCGGACCAGGCCTGTACGCTAGTCGCATGAGCAAGGGCGGGCACGCTTTTGCAGTGCTCAATGGCTTTTATCCGTACCAGGAGTCGTGGCTCTGCCAACATGGCGGGCAGTTGTTGTGTTTTCGACTCAAAACGACGCTGCCGTTATCCAAAGTCCGTGAGGAGGTAGTGGGCAGCGTCAATCCGGAATGTGCGCGGCCAGGCTCGATTCGCCATCAACTTTATCTAGCGCGTGAGACGCTTGGCTTCAATGATATTGCCATATCAAGAAACGCCTTGCATATCGCCCCTAACGCGCTGGACTCATGCTTGGGGATGCGTTTTCTAAGTCGGCTTGGCAACACAGCTGAGGCCGGCGGCCTATTTCATCGCTATGTTGAGTTACACCAGCCGTCGTTATTGCAAATGTTGAGTCGGTATATAAGCCCCGCTGACAAACTGTCGGCTGAACAACTAATGCTGCACACCCGGTGTGAGGATCTTACTTATCGGGAGTGCCTTGATGTTATGAGCGATTACTGGCCAGACAGCCTGTCAGCCACTCAGGGCTGACACGGAAAAACCTGAACATTATCGACGCTCACTGGAAGGAGGGGAGTAAATGACTACCAGGAAAGTAGTTATTTTTGACTGGGACGGCACGTTATATGACTCTGAAGGTTTGTGGGAAATAGCCGCCGATAACGTATTGAAAGCCCTCGGTGTCCCTTTGAGCGAGCCCATCGCCGCTTTACTCTCCAGTCCGATTGAGGGCGTTAATCTGATTGAGGCAATCGCCGATACATTATCGGACCTTCACGCGGATGTTTTCCGCACACGGGTGCCGATCGCTTTTGCACTACTTGAACGCGCCGCACGATTGAAAGCAGGCATGCCGCAGATCCTGGAATACCTTCGCCGTGAAGGGGTGACTCTATGTGTGGCGACCGGGCGATCACGCCAACGGTTTGAAGCGGATATTTTGAAACTCAAACTTCAAGGGGTTTTTGCGGTGACGGTATGCGCGGGAGAAGGCAAGCCCAAGCCTGACGCTGATTGTTTGCTGCATATCATGCACGTACTTAGCGTCCAACCCGAAGATTGTATCTTCATCGGCGATAGCCAAGTTGATGAACACTGTGCGCGTTCGGCATCCGTCGCCTTTATAGGCGCGCGTATTGATTACCGCACAGGCACCGCTTTATCTGGTTTTTCCTCGACAACCACTGTGGCAACTTCGGCGGCCTCCCTGCACAAGACGGTGTCGTTATGGGCAGCGCGCAAGCAGGGTGAGTGTGGTGGTGTTCAAGACGGTCTGCAGGTATCGCTGGAGGATAAGGCCAATGTCTAAGTGTGAAGTTGCGCCGTGGGTGGCAACGGTAGACTCAGCCCATATAGCGCTGTGCATGCCCGCCCATCTGATTGAAGCCCTGGGCATTTTGCTGGATCCGTTTGTCGGTATCGAAGCCCGCGAGGCGCCCCTTTCTTGCTGGTCTCTGCACGTGGTTACCCCTGACTTCGCAGATGCGAGCACGGACTACCAGATATTCATGGGGGAGGGAGAGCCAAGGCAGCAGATATCGGTTGACTATCAACAGAAAAAAATCTGGGTTGCCTGTGATGATGACACCTTTACACCATTGCTGGTCGCCAGAACCGTGTCCCACGTGCTCAGGATTGAAAATCTGCGCACCGGGCATCAGTTCCTGCACGCTGCCGCGATTGCCACCCCTGCGGGGTCGGTGATTTTAGCCGGCGACAAGAAGAGCGGTAAAACAACGCTGGCAATGGCAATGATGCGGCGCTTCGGCGTGGGCTTCATCAGTAATGATAATGTCTCCGTGAAACACGAAAGTGGTCATTGGCATTGCCAGGGTTGGCCCAGGTCTTTGCGAATCAGGACCGACATGCTCGGCGTACTTGAACTGCAGCTGGATAACGGCAAGGACAACTCAAGATCCGTAGCGCTTTCCCATCCGCTGAGCAATGGCATCGTATTACCCTGCCAACCCAACCATGTATTGCCACCGGTAGTGCATGTTTTCCCCTTCGAGTTGCAAGCGATGTATGACGTTGGAATTGTTGCACGCCAACCGCTGTGCGCGATTGTCTACCTCAACGCAACGGAAAACCGGGATGAGCCCGCGCTCAAATTACTACCGGCCGAAACGGCAGTGGCGCTTTATCGCAAACACTCGTTCCCGCAGATTGACATCCCCGGCATCAGCCATGCACCGTTTTTAAGGCCGTTGATCCCAAGTCATCAGGCGCCTTCCGGACATGTCCCGGCGCACAGTGTGCCGTGTTACGAAATGAGTAACGGGCTGAATCACACTTCAAAGGCGTGTGATCTATTGACTCGGTTGTTTATCGCATGACCCGCTCATTCTCGCGGCCTGCGGCCCGTTGGGCTGATCGTTGTGACGGATTTCGGAGTGCTTACGCCCATGGATAAGCCGGTTGTGAATAACGAACAGGTGTTCAGTACGCTGGTGGCTCGCTACGGGAGCCCTTTGTATATTTACGATATGGACACCGTCCACGTGCGATTAAGCGAACTACGCCGGGCTATTACCTCGAAGGCGAAGTTGTTTTACTCGGCCAAAGCTAATCCGCTGCTGGCAAGAGAGTTATCGGCAGCGGGCGTGGGCGTGGAAGTTACATCTATTGCCGAATTGAACGCCGTCAACCCGGACGCTCGGGGGGATGTACTGTACGGGGGCCCGGTACAGACGGCGTTGGAAATGAGACACGCCCTGGAGAATGGCGTCCGGCGATTTTCCATCGAGTCGCTTTCCCAGCTGGTTTTACTGGATGGGCAGGCGGGGCAGTTGGACGTCAAGCCGGACGTGCTTATTCGAGTCAATCCCCGTCTTGGCTCCAGCGCCAGGCTGTCAATGACCGGAGTCGCTTCGCAGTTCGGGATGGATATGGAACATATCCAATCGAATAGGGAAGTGATCAGGGGGCTGCTGCACCTGCGCCTCATCGGCATCCATACCTATCTGGGTACGCAGATAGAACCTTTGCAAAACATCGTCCAGGCATGCGAAACATCACTGGCGGCGCTGGACGAAGCGGCGCAAGTGCTGGGGTGTGCGCTGCACGTTGTTAATTTCGGCGGGGGGTTCCCCTGGCCATATGCACAGAAAGGCTCGGTGTGTTTGAAAAGTATTCAGCACAGCATCAATGCGCTGGTCGAGAGCGCTTCGGATCGCGGGACTGAATGCTGGTTCGAGTCAGGGCGTTATCTGGCCGCTTCGTCGGGCACCTTGGTCTTTCGCGTGTTGGAAAACAAGTCAAGTAAAGGTCGGGATTTCATCTTGACCGATGCAGGTGTGCATTGCCTGGGCGGCATGTCCGGTTTGGGCAGGACCCTTCGGCAAAAGGTGGACGTCCTGCCGTTGCGATGCAGTCAGCTCCAGCTGCAGCAGCAGTTGGTCACTGTGGTGGGACCACTGTGCACGCCACTGGATATTGTGGCGCGAGATATAGCATTGCCTCCTGTCCAGGAGGGCGAGTTACTCACCATTGAAAATGTTGGGGCTTACGGGCTGACCGCCAGCCTGGTTGCATTTTTGGGCAAGCCGGTACCGGTGGAAGTGCTGATCGCCAAGGGTGAGGTCAAGCGCGCCCTGGCGCTGAAATTAGTCTGGGAGGAGTGTGCAGATGCAAGGGCTTAATGGGGGAACACAGGACACATACGAGAGGTTTCTAGCGGTTCTGCAGAGCTTTAACCAGCAGGGCAGTCAATTGCTTCCCGACACGTACCTGACTGCAATAGGCATCGACTCGCTGACGACGATCAGTCTGCTTGTGGAGCTGGAAGTGCAACTGGGCATCGTCATTGCGGACGAACAGCTCAGCGCTGACATGTTTGATACCGTGCAAACTCTCTGGAACGCAATCGAGCGCCAAGTGCTATGAGCAGGTTCGAATCGTTGCTTGCCTCGCTGGAAGAAGCCAGCCGCTCACAGCTGCTAGCGGGGGCAATAATGGCCGACAAGCTCAACCAGTGTTCTTTGGACAACCTGGCGCTTGTGCGCAGCCTCGGCCTGATGGGCGCAGCCGTTCCTAACGATCGCGGCGGGCTTGGATTGGAGATCGAGCAGTTGGCTTCGATTGCGTCGGTCATCGGCAAAGGCTGCCTTTCCACTGCACTTATCTGGAGCATGCATACCCAGCAGGTGAATGTATTGGCTCAGAGCCGCAGCAGGTGCGCCGCCCATGCGCTTGAGCAAGTCGTTGAACAAGGGCGTCTGATTGCGTCGGTCACTTCAGAAGCAGGCAAGGGGGGCGACATTTTCCGAGCACTCGCACCGATAGGCGCGCAGGCGGAGGGGCGGGTATCGGTAGCGCGAACCGCGCCAACCGTCAGTTACGGTCTGCAATCGCACTATTATCTGATCACCATGAGGGCAGATGAGCACGCGCCTGAAACAGATGTCAGGTTCGTGCTTGTCAGCCGCGAGGACGGCGATATTGAGTCCACTGGAGAATGGAACGCGATGGGCGTGCGCGGCACGCAAAGCATCCCCATGGCATTTAATGTAGTGGTCAATGTCGAGCATGTACTTCCCGAAAACTTTCGCTCGGTGGCGCTAAGGCACTTTGTACCCTGCGGGCAGATACTGTGGGCGGCCAGTTGGCTTGGCGCAGCACAAGGCTTGTTTGAAAGGATGCTTGAACAGGTCGCTGAAGATAAACACGTCTTGAGCGTTAAGTTAAAGTCCGATTTATATGTGTCGAGGGTCGCCGAGTTGAAAACAAGGCTATTGGCTATCGAAGGTTTTATCGGGCATACCGTTGCCCTTTATAAAAAGTGTTTGAGTGATTCGATAGACGGTGTCGATGCTGATTTGATTGTGCGCGTCAATGCGTTGAAAGTTTACGTTTCAGAACAAGTGGTTGTCATCGTCGATAACATATTGGAGCTGTCTGGTCTGGCCAGAGGTTATTGCGTTGAACCTTCATTGGGCGTCGAACGCTTGTACCGAGACTTGCTCTCGGCCAAACTGATGTACAGTAATGACAGTTTGCGACGTTCTATTGGAATTCATGCGATCAAGGCTTTCGTTAATAACCACTAACCTGTAAGTTGTGTACATCACTAATTTATGATGATGGGAAAATGAACACGGCAGCATCGACACCTATAACAAGGCCCCTGCGGGTATTAATCATGGGAGGGCCCGGGTCAGGCACTTCAACCTTGGCGGCAGCGTTGGCTGAGCGTCCAGGGTGGGAGCATCTTGAAACCGATGACTTCCAGTGGCTGGACAAGGTACCACCGTTTACGCGAAAGGTAGATGAAGCAACGCGTTTACTGAACATACTCAATGCATTGAAGCCCCAGCAGAATATTGCAGTGGCCGGCTCCATTGTTGATTGGGGAGAGGCCTTGGAAAATGCCTTCGACCTTATTGTATTCAGAGTATTGGATACTCCGCTGCGATTGCAGCGATTGATCAGCCGTGAGCGACAACGCTATGACACTGTGGACCCTGTGTTTATTGAATGGGCCTCCCAGTATGAGCAGGGTGGCCGGCCAGGCCGATCTCGTGCCTCGCATGAGGCATGGTTGAGCCGGCGCAGGGGCAAGGTATTGAGGCTTGAGGGCGATCTTGAGGTGGCACTGCAAGTGTCCATGGTTCTTGATGCCCTCACGGGGCTGAACTGAACGGCGCCAGGTCATCTCGGATTGAACGTGACGACTTTATAACACGGAGGCGACAAAGTGGAGTTACCAACAACGTTCGACAGGTTGCTTGCGAAGTTGCTGGCGATGGAGTCTGGATTATCGCCATCACGGTTTGATTGGTATGTCGAAAATCTGAATGTGCCAGTTATGTCTTACGTGAAAGTTTCTGCACCTGGACGTTGTCTGCGCGACCCGTCCACGGGCCAGGTCATGCAAGTACCGATGACCGTCAGCGAGTACTTCCAAGCGTTGGGCGTGGCGCATTTGTTTGACCGTGCCGACCCGTCTTGCATTCGCGCCATGCAATACAGCTCCACCAATGCGTTAGGGTTCGTGGGCTATCAATTTGGCGAAGCCGCGCTACAAGCGCTTGGTTATTATCAGCCGGCGCGCAGTGACATGCACACCGCATTATTTGCGCCAGGCCTCGAGATTATTTATCGGGGTGACGTTCCCCATGAAACATGGGTGAACGGAAAAACACGGACGCTGCTTGACGCAGAAGAGCCTGCGGTGATTGCTACGGATGTTAATGAATGGCAGGGTGTATTTACAGGCAAGTCGGGTGTCAACCAATTTGCGGACCTGTGCAGGGGTGATACACAGGAGCTGATTATTCGTGAGTTGTTGGAACATAATTTTAATATTCTGATTAACCTGTTCGACGGTGCTATTCCGCTGCCCGATAACGTGACACTTTCAGGCGTTCTGGCGGCCGCGCATCTTTCCGGGGCTTATGGTGTGGCGGCACACTTGCGAGACGCAAGAGTGACAGTCGATGAGTTCGGAACACCTGTGCAGAAGTACCTGACTGAGTTCTCCGGGTATTGCCTGCCTTTTTAGAATGACGACCAGCGGACGGTACACGCTATGGACAGCATTGAGAGTGAAGCTCGGCTGAAGCATTTATTAAAGTGCATGACCGGCAGGGATGATATTGATCCTCGCACGTTAATTGCCGACGTGTCGGACGGTGTCGCCTCTTTAAATGGTTATGCCAGCGCCCTGGCAATGACATTCGGCACTGCGCACCCCTTCGCCATGCTGCAGCGTTGCGCTTCTGTCGGCGATTTGATGGAGGCGTTGCGCGCAGAAAATGACGGGATGCCATGTGTCTCCACACACCCTGAGCTTGCGATGTTCACGCCCGCCAATCGCTATTCCTATTTTTTCAAAAGGGAGCGGCAGTTGCAGGCATGGACGGTCTGCAGCCCGCTGTGGTTACTCGATGGTCCGCTTGATCGAGAGGCGATGACGCGCGCAGTGCGTGCGGTGTTCGATCGTCATGAAGGCTTGCGACTGCAAGGGCGCATGACGGCGCTGGGTTGGTGCGAAACGATCAAGGCGGATCTGGATGAGTTGCCCATTACCTGGCTTGACTCGGACTTGCCCGATGAAGAGCAAGCCCATGCGCAGATAGAGGATGTGCTGGAGCGTGTCGTTGCTTCGTTGCAGTTCTCCGGTCCTCTGGTCCGGGTGCTCGCGGGGGGCATGCAACCCCAACGGGGCGTGATGTGTGTCATTGCCCATCATTTGATCGTGGATGACATCTCGTTTCGGCTGGTAAACGACGAGTTACTCGATCTTTACCAAGCGCACAAGAACCACCAGGCCCCCGTACTGGAGCCTGTTTCAATGACGTTGTCAGTGTATTCGGCGCGCTGCATCGATTACTGGAACGCGCGAGCAGAACAGCAGTTGCAATGGTGGCAACGACAGCCGTGGGAGCAGACTTCCCGGCTGTTCCCGTCGACGTCGGCTGATCCACAGCACGTTCAAGAGCGTTATTCCGAATCCAGCCGCTCGAGTATCTTCATCGAGAACCAGGAGCAGTTCTTTTTTACGTTATCCCAACAGGGCGTGACGCCTGCACAATTAGTGCTGGCGGCCGCAGGGTATGCGCTATGTGACTGGTTTGGCGTACCGTTTATCAACCTGGGGCTGGTCACCCATGGTCGGGAAAGTATCGCGGGTGCCGATACCCGACGGACAGTGGGCTGGTTGAGTGAAGTTGTCCCCGTGATCCTACCGGCCTCAGCCAGAGGTGATTCAGCCATTAACGGCCGACATACATTATTCAACCTGCTTCGCTCGGGCAAAAGTTACGGCATATTAAGGGAAATAGGCGCAGACCTGTCCGTGCGCAACAGAATGCGTGAACTGCCTTTGCCGGAGATCTCGCTCAATATCAAGTTGCAGCCCAACAGTAGCTGCTCGCTGTCCGGCGTACAAAAAAGTCGACGCACTTTTGACACCGCGCGATTCACTCAAGAGGCAACACGGGTTTACTCCATGAGTGGCGGTGTTTTTTTCAACGCCAATCGGCTTGTCTTTTCCTGGGACTATTCCCGTGGACGCGTGAGTCAAGCGTCGGGCAATGAACTGTGTGGATTATTTGCCGGATGGTTCAGGCGTTTGGCCAGTCAATGGGCCGGCCTGGAATTACCCATGGAAATAAGTGGATAGCGATACGCGAGGTCTTTAAGAAAGATCGACGGGTATAAAACGGGCGTATTGCTGCTGTGCGAGTGACTGAGCATAACGCCCTTGACGTCAGGGTGTGAAATAAACTTTGCACTTTTAACCAAAGGAAATAACGATGAATATTGCAATCGTTGGTGTGGGTAACTGCGCGTGGAGTTTGCTTCAAAGTATTGAAGTTGCACGGCGTGGGACGTTGAGTTTCACCTCGTTGATAGCGCCAAGAACGCAGGAGGATATTGCCGGGCTACGCGTTGTGTTGGGGTTCGATGTCAACCGAGGGAAGACCGGTAAGGATATCTCCATTGCGGCCAGCCAAGCGCCTAACTGCACCACGTCTTATATCGAACTGCCCCTGCTCAACGCGCCGGTCATGGCCGGCCCGGTGCTGGACGGCCTCGGCCCCGCGCTGGAGGCTTGTATGGAAGTCGACCCTGAATCCCGGGCCTGCGACCAGGCTCAAGTGGCCAATGCATTGCGAGCACACAAGGTTGAGACGGTCATTCTGTATTTGCCGGTAGGATCGCAACAGGCAGCAGAGCTCTACGCCAGAGCTGCACTGGATGCAGGCTGCAACCTTATCAACTGCACGCCGGCAGTGCTGGCAAACTCAACTGAGTTTGCGTCGGCGTTCAAGGAGGCAGGACGCATATTGCTGGGTGATGACATGCGCAGCCATGTCGGCTCGACAACCGTTCATCAAGCGTTGCTTGAACTCTTCAAAGAGAGGGGGCTGAAAGTAAAGAGCACCTATCAGCTGAACATCGGTGGCAACTGCGATTTTCTTAATATGCGTGACGGCGACAGAAGCGCGGCAAAACGACATACCAAAGCAGCGGCACTCTCGGACTTGCTGGATATCGATAAGTCGATCCTGGGTATTGGCCCCAGTGACTATGTGCCGTCGCTCAAGGATAGAAAGGTCGGCTATATCAATATCGTCACGGAAGGTTTTCTCGGGATGGAGATCCGGGTGGAAGTAAAACTTGAAGTAGAAGACAGTCCGAATGCGGCGCCGATTGGACTCGATGCACTACTGAGCGTTAAGGCACGCAGTGCCGGTGCTGAAAAAATTGACCTTACCTATGTCTGCCAACGGCTATTCAAAGACCCACAGAAGTTGGTTTATTAAGCAGAGGATGCCGCGATGAGTAACGTATCGATTGTCACGGATTCACACAGTCAAGTGGACGGGCCTGCAACGGAAACCGTCGAACGCAAAGGTTACGGTCACCCGGACACGTTGTGCGATCAAATATCGGAATTGACGTCGGTTCTGTATTCACAGTTCTGTATGAAACACTTCGGCCGAGTAGCCCATCACTGGTTCGATAAAGTGATGTTGATTGGCGGAGAAGCAGAGATAGGTTTCAACGAGGGTCGCCTGCTGACCCCGTACGAGGTGATCCTGGCCGGTAAAGCGGCGACGTGGGTGGGGGAGGTCGAGATTCCTGTCACCGCCCTGTTCAAGCAGGCCGCGATCAGTGTGCTCACCACGACCTTGCGCAATTTCTCACCGGACAAGGATCTGGTCGTCACCAACAGGGTTCGTTCAGGCCGAGGCCCTGGACAGGCGCCATCGCGTTATCGACCTGCTGATGCGAACGATTTGAACGGGGTCAGTGACGCCGAGCTGGTCTCCAATGACTGTAACGTGTGCTCGGCCTATTTTCCGCTTTCGACACTTGAAGAGATGGTCCTCAACGTCGATGAATACCTTCTGCATGGAGAGGGCGCTCAACATTTTGATTATCTGGGCTCGGACATCAAAACCGTAGGCTGGAGAAAGGGCACGCTTTTTTCATTGGTGGTCAACGTGCCATTCATTGCTGATTGCGTGGCGTCCTACGCGGACTACATGGAGAAATGCGAGGCGCTCGAGGAACATTTGAGCGCTTGGCTATTGAGCCGCTGGGCCCAGCGCACAGAGCTTGTGATCAACCCTGAGCGGCGCTGGAAGCGGGCATACCTCACCGTCACCGGAACAGTGGCCGACACCGGTGACGTGGGCGTTACCGGGCGGGGCAACCGAATGAACGGGCTCATCACGCCGGGCCGCGAGATGAGCATTGAAGCGGTGGCCGGCAAGAACCCGCTGGACCATACCGGAAAGCTCTACAACGCGTTGGCTGGCAATATTGCCAGGAGCGTGTACGAGGCTGGCGGTTATCCCTGTCGGGTGGGTATTTCCACGGTCAAGGGCGCTCCTTTGAAGTCGCCTGTTGATGTGAACGTGGTCATCAGTGCTCCCACCCATGCGCTGAACGCGCTGGAGCCTCAAGTGAAGACGATCATCGACGCACACCTGTCGCGCGTCCATGAAATCTCGACGGATTTCATCCGCGGCGACGTCATCCGCGTGTGTTAGGAGCAGAAAATGGATCAGGTTTATAACCACGCCGCGTACACACGTGGTCAAACCCCTGTCGATTTTGCGCTGAGGGGGCAAGCAATAGTCGTCACCGGGGGCGCATCGGGCATCGGCCGCGCCGTTGTGTCGCTGCTTTCACGCTGCGGCGCCTGTGTTATTGCGGTGGACCGGGATGAAACCCTGCTGCGTGAAACCACCGAGGGGTTGGCGGGCGTGATTGCGCTTGTGGCTGACCTGGACGAGGTGGAACAAGTCCATGAACTGTTCGCGACTATTTCACGCACCGTCGACAAACCCCTTTGGGGACTGGTGAACAACGCGGCGCGGTTTTTGATGAAAGGCTTGGAGGCAGAGCCTGAGGAGTGGCATGCCGTCTTGCACACCAACGTTGTGTCCCCGGCACTGTGCAGCCGCCTCGCGGTCGAGCGGATGAGTGGAGGAGGGGCGATTGTGAATGTGTGCTCTATTTCTGCATTGGTTGCCCAGCCGGGGTTCGCTACTTACAACGCCTCCAAAGGCGCATTGCTGACGATGACCAAATGCATGGCGCTGGACCTTGCTGCACAGGGCATACGCGCTAACGCTGTCAGTCCGGGTTCGATCTGGACCGAGTCCAATGAGCGTTATATCAAGCAACACCGCGGGCTCGATCGTGCAGGGGCCGACAGTGCGTCGGATCTGGGCGGGTTGCATCTCTTGAAGAGGATGGGAGAGCCGATGGAGGTGGCCAACGCTATCGCCTTTCTGTTATCGCCGCTGGCAGGTTTTATTACCGGCACGAACTTGATGATCGATGGCGGATATACCGCAGTGTGACTTATGCAAAGAGCTGATCGGATTTACACCCGCGCGACACCCGAAGCGCTACGCGGCAAAGTCGCCCTGGTGACGGGAGGTGCGCGCGGACTGGGACTTGAGATCTGCCGTCAGTTGGTGGCGCATGGCGCCCTGGTCGTACTCTGCGCGCGCAAGGCCGGCGACATCGAGCATGGCGACTATCGGGTGGCTGCGGATATTGCGGGCGTTGATGTTTTTCCACTGGATGTCAGCGATGCCTTGTCCATCGAGCATTGCAGGGCGTTTGTCATCGGGAAATATGGCCGGCTGGATATTCTTGTCAACAATGCAGGCGTGTTCCTGGACGACCCAAGAAAGGATGTGCATGTGTGCCACGCGTCCCAGTTTGCGGACACCTTGACGGTCAATCTGGTGGGGACTTATGCGGTGACCGATGCTTTTATCAGCGATATGCGGCGCCACAACTACGGGCGAATCGTAAACGTCTCAAGTGGTATGGGGCGCTGTGTTGAACTTGACGGTACTGCGGTCGCGTATCGCACGTCCAAGGCCGCGGTTAATACGCTGACCAAGATTCTCGCCGACAGAGAACGCCCCTACAACATCAAGATCAATTCGGTATGTCCGGGATGGATACGCACTGATATGGGCGGGGATTGCGCCCCACGCTCCGCGGCGGCCGGTGCGTTGGGCGTTCTGATTGCCGCGTCGTTACCCGATGACGGTTACTCCGGGCAGCTGCTGCGCGACGGTGAGCGTCTGGGTTGCAGTTAGCCCACTTCAACGAGGGAAGGGAGAGCGAGACATGGAGCATTTAATTGAAGTGGTGAAGTGTTACATGGGTGTAAGCAGCCCGGCGCGCATCGATATCGACGGGCTGCTTCCTACGATTTTTGAACACAGCATTCGCAATAAGCTGCTTCCTGTGGTTGATAGCGTGCTGACCGACAGCGCCCTTGAGTTTCCTGCACGCCTGGCCGAAGCCATGCACGTGTTGGTAGCCCACGAACAACGGCGCATCCAAGAGCATTTGCATGAAGCTCAGCGCCTGGGGGACCTGCTGGAGCGCGCGGGAATTGCTTACGCGATACGCAAGGGGCCGGCCCTGGCCAATTTATACAAAAAACCCTTTCATCGCCCCTATGAAGACATTGACCTGCTAGTGGCCCATGAAAGCGCCAAGGCGATACAGGCAGTGCTGGCGGAAGACGGCTACCTTCCCGGTGCGTACAGCCGGCATACCGAAACGGTCAAACCCCTTGGTCGAGCGGCTCAACTTCAATATCGCCTGAGCCCTGACCACTTGCCGCACCTGCATAAACTCGCACCGCACACGTCGCTCAAGGCGTTCATGGTGGACGTCGCGTTTACGTCAGGATGGCACGGGGATGCGTTCGACTGTGTGACGCAAGCGGAGCTTGACCGTGCGGTTCGCGCTGACGGATTTAACAGGCTCAACGAGCCGGACGGCTTCATCAATCTGGCGCTGCACTTGTATCGAGAATCCTATTTACCCGGCACGGTACTTCGCAGCGCGCCGTCGCTGCGCTCGTATGTCGACGTGTTTTTATACTTCAACGCTATGCAGGCGCCAGAGGCGCTGTGGTCTTCGGTTCACAACGAAGCGCTGCGCCGTGTTCTGCGCCAGGTCATCGAGGTGGTCGGTGTGGTATTCGGTGTCGACCTGTTGAACAGCCCCAGAGTGTTTTCTGACGAAAAACTGTTGTATTCCATGAATCGGGATGGCGTAGACGTGCCCCTGGGATTATCCCTTGTCGAGCGCATGGCGATGCTGTCCCATCGGGAATACGCGACCTGGATCGCCGGTCCGTCGGGGCTGATCAAATGAGCTTGTTGGTCAGGATAAGTGCCCCCGCGGCGAAGCCTTCGTCAGCGTGCCTGCAGGAAATGCGTGTATGACTATCGAAACTGATCGCTTCTGCTTGTCCGCATTGCTGGACACGGCGGTAGCGCTGGCAGGCGACCAACCTTTTATCGCCTCGGGCTCTGCCACGCTGACCTATCGCGAGTTCAATTCAGCGGTACTGGCCTGTACCCATCGACTGAGCGCTTTGGGCGTTCGCAGGGGCGAACGCGTTCTGATAGTGAACAGCGCCGTTATGCAAACGGCCATTCTTGCCTTTGCCTGTGCGCGATTACAGTGTGTCTTTGTGATCGTCGATCCCGGTGCACGTTCAGCGACCATGAACTACATCGTGGAAGACTGTTCGCCGGCGCTGGTCATTGGTAGCGCGGTGGCTGACCCGCACTATCGCGAGGTCAACGTTCAACCCTGGGGCGAAAAAGCCTGGAGGGATACGCGCTGCACTTCATCCTGCGCCCAAGACGATGCGGTCTGCATCCTTTACACCTCGGGCTCCACCGGACGTCCAAAGGGTGTCGTCATAAACAATGGCGGCCTTCAGTTCGTCCTTGCGGCCATTCAGCACAGGCTGGGTTATCGCGAGCACGATGTGGTCGCCTGCTACCTGCCGCTGTCGTTTGACTATGGTCTGTATCAGCTATTTCTCGCATGCCAGGTGCGCGCAAGCGTCGTCTTGCGCTCCCCTGCGCCTACGTCGGCGCTGCTGGTCAGCGCAATCAAGCAGGATCGGATCACCGTTTTGCCACTGGTGCCCAGTCTGTGGGAGGCGATGGTCTATCAATTGAAGAGGCGTGCGCACGCGTGTGATGGCCTGGCCCTGAGGATCATCACGAGTACCGGTCAGGCCCTGCATACGCAGCTGATTGATGGCATGAGAACGCTCCTTCCCCACGTTGAACTATTCCCTATGTATGGGCTGACGGAGTGCAAACGCGTGTCTATCTTGCTTCCCGAAGAGTACCCGTCGAAAAAGGGCTCGGTGGGTCGCCCTTTGGCGGGGACGTGCGTGAGGGTCTGTGATGAGCAGGGCGTAACGCTGATGCCTGGGGAAATCGGTGAGTTGGTAGTTACCGGCGATCATGTCGCCGACTACTGGGCAGGTGCTGAGGTCATCAACGACGAGGTGTTTCGTAGCGTGGACGGGCAACGGCGCCTGCATACGGGCGACTACGGCTACATGGATACGGATGGCTTCATTTTTCTGGTCGGTCGACGAGATATGTTGATCAAGCGCCGCGCTCATAGAATTTCACTGAGCGAAATTGAAAGCTGTTTGTATGACTGTCCTTTTATCACAGCCGCAGCCGTCACGTGGGACGCCGACAGCGACCGGTTGACGGCGTTCGTAGTGGTGTCCCCGTCGACCAATAAGCACGCCGAGCATATCCATGACTATTTAGCGGACGTGCTTGAGCCCTATAAGTTGCCGGATCACTACCTGTTACTTGAATCATTTCCGCTTACCGCCAATGGGAAAGTCAATCGCGCTGCCTTGAACCCATTGTGGCTCAAGCAAACCCCATGAAGCCGCGAACGGCCACCTGATAAATGGAGTGTCACATGCATGCTTTGCAAAATGGATCTGTGCCGTATTTTTCAATCGTCATTCCGACCTATAACCGTCCCATGCTCCTGCGGCGGGCCTTGCTTAGCGTGCGTGCGCAGCGGTTCAGAGACTTTGAAGTCGTCATTGTCGATGATGGATCAACCCCGTCATGTGCTCCGGCTGTCGAAGAGTTTGCCGACCTACCGCTGCGCTTCATTTACCAGAAGGGCAATCAAGGCGCCGCATGTGCGCGCAACACCGGTATCGATGCAAGTCGAGGGCGATACATTACTTTTCTTGACGACGATGATGAGTACCTGGCGTCATTCCTCGAGCAAACCTACGCGACACTGGTGAAGGCCGAAGGCCGCGTGTTTTTTACGTGGTGTGGCGCCGAACTCCTGAATTATTCCGCGCACAGCACCAGCGAGTTCACCACCACCACTCGCACGTTTTGCGCATCGCCGTCTGCCGACGGCAGTACGCTTG
Organism: Pseudomonas sp. 37 R 15; assembly: GCF_900004865.1. Taxonomy (NCBI): domain Bacteria; kingdom Pseudomonadati; phylum Pseudomonadota; class Gammaproteobacteria; order Pseudomonadales; family Pseudomonadaceae; genus Pseudomonas; species Pseudomonas sp. 37 R 15. The sequence continues at coordinate 39,507 of NZ_CVTV01000062.1, forward strand.
AGGACCTGTTTTCAATCGGAATAGGCTTTGGGGTCACGGTAAAGTCCGATTGTCTAAAGAAAGTCGGCGGGTTCGATGAACGCCTGCGCACCGTCGAAGATACGGATCTTTTCTTCCGCCTGGTACTGGCTGACTACCAGGCCGGGGTCGTGCCCGGTACGCACTTGCGCTTGCACAATCATCATCAGTCCAGACTGACGGGCGTGGCCAATCACGAACGGCGTATTGATGAATGTCGATGGTTGCTTGAACGCTATGAATCGTTCCTTGCCAAAAATCCGGTACTGAGAAGTCAACTGCATTGGCAGATTTCCAACTTGCAGAAGCAATTATTCCAGACAGATGACAGCAATGACGCGCCAACACGGGATCGACCGTGAGTGCACAACACTTCACCCACCGCGTGGGTGCGCTCCTGGTCTTCAGCTTGCCTGTGTTGGCCATCAGCTTTCTGCAGTCGCTCACCGGGTCTATCAATGTCGCCTATATCAGCCGACTGTTGGGCCCTTCCGCGCTGGCGGCCTCGTCGAATGCCAACATGGTAGTTTTCCTGATCATCGGCGTGCTATCGGGATTACCGAATGCGGTAATGCTGCAAGTAGGACGCGCTACCGGCGCGGCCCATGTCGAGGCAGTCCGAAAAACGTTCTACGAGACCCTGCTCGGGTTCATCATTCTGGCGGTGGCGCTGAGTGTGGTGATCTGGATCCTGACGCCGCAGATCATAACGATGCTGAGTGTACCGACAGACTCTCGCGCAATGGCGGTCAGTTATTTGCGTGTCATGTGCCTGTCTCTGTTTTCCATGCTCGTGTTCTTGTTTGTGATGATGGCACTCAGAGGGCTGGGAGAAACCAAGGGCCCATTCATCTGGATCGCGGTGGCCGTGCTATTGGATGCGGCGTTCACACCGTTATTGATCCTGGGTTTTGGAGGGTTTCCGGCCTTGGGAATCGAGGGCGCTGGCTGGTCTGCGTTCCTTTCCCAGACCGTGGCACTCCTGGGGATGCTGCTGCAAATGCATCGTCGCCACCCGCTCCTCAAAGGCGCAGCCGACTCTCTTCTTATCAAGGGTTATTCCTTCAACGCGACTGTCGAGATGGTCAAAGAGGGCGCGCCATTGTGCCTGCAGATTTTTCTTGGCTCGGTGTATTCATTAATTCTATTCGCGCTGGTCAATGGTTTCGGATCGACCAGCACTGCCGCGTATGTCGTCGTCACGCAGGTTTGGAACTACATTCAAATGCCCGCCCTGGCGTTGGCCTCGGGGACCTCGGTGCTGGTTGCGCAACAATTGGGGCGAGGTGACCGTGAAGAAGTATGGAAAATCACCAGGGCGGCGGTCTTGTGTAATGTCTTGATCACGTCGAGCCTGGTGATCATCAGCGTTTTATCCATCGAGCCGATATTTGCCTGGCTGCTGCCACACGATCCTGAGGCACAAAGGATCGGCGTGCATCTCAACGCTGTCGCCGCCGGTTTTATTGTGCTGTTCAGTTCGTCGGTGGTGCTATTCGGGGTGTTGCGCGCCAATAAAGTCTACTTTGTGCCACTGCTGACATTTTCGATCACCCAATTCGTGATTTGCCTGCCGTTCATTTATCTATTTCGTCCTGCCTTGGGAGTGGATGCGGTCTGGATCAGCATTCCGATCAGTTACGTGCTGCCGTTGCTGGTGGCGCTGATTTATTTCAAAACCGGCATGGCTTCCAAACGCATCCAATATTGAGGAGGCACCGATGCACATCACCTTTATCCGTCATGGTCAGACCCCATTCAATGCAGCCTGGCTGGCCGGCGCTCCGCGTCCCACGATGCCGGACCCGCCACTGACACCGGTCGGTGAGAACCAGGCCATGCAACTCAAGCAGTGGCTCGAAGGACGGGCGTTTGAAGCGGCCTTCACCTCCCCTTATTCACGGGCGCTCCAGACCGCGCGCTTATGCGGTTTGAGTTCGATCATTCAGGTATCGCCCCATTTGCGTGAGGACTTTGTGCATGAGTGCGATGTCGGCTCTGCCCCGGACCACCTTGCCACAGCATTTCCGGAATTCGACCTGTCCGGCGTAGCGCAGGCATGGTGGAGCGGCGAGGAAGCGCTCGCAGAGCGGGTTGGCCGTGCCTGGAAAATGCTGCAAGCAACGCCTTGGGAAACGGTCGCAATCATCGGGCACCGTGGCTATTTCAAAGCCATGTTGGGTGTCGAGTTGGAGAACTGTGAAGTGGTGCAGATCGAGTGGGACCGTCAACGCCCCTGGTCCCTGGAGGATGGCAAGAAGACCTCGATTATCTGGAAGCCCGATGCGTCGCTCTACCCGCGGCAGGGCTGATCTTTTGACGGCAGGGGAGCACGCCTTCCCGATAACAGGAGTTACGCCATGCGCGCTCAAAGGAAAAGAGAGATTGCGGAACAACTCAAGACATTGCTGCGCAGCGGTACCTCATCGCTCGCTGAGACCTTCCAATTTCATCCGGTGGACGTTTATAAAAGCCCGTCTGTCTTTCAGGCTGAACGGTCGGTGCTGTTTACCCAGTATCCGTTTATTGCAGGTTATGAAGCAGAGCTGCCCGACGTCGGCTCCTTCGTAACGCGGGAATTGGTGGGTGTGCCGATTTTGCTGACCAAGGATGAAAGTGGGGAGATTCGAGCGTTCGTCAACATATGCCGGCATCGGGGCAATAGGTTGTGTCGGCAAGCACATGGCCAGCAGCGGACGTTCGTCTGTCAATACCATGGCTGGGCTTATGACACTACCGGGACGTGCCTGTCTGTGGCCAATGCCGCCGCCTTCCAGGGCCTTGATCGTCAAAGCGTCGGGCTGCAGGCGCTTTGCGTCCAAGTAAGGCATGGTCTTGTGTGGATTCAGTTGCCTGGCGCTGCTGCATGTGATGTGGCCGGTTTCCTGGGCGGCGAGCTTGATCAGGACCTGGCCGACTATTTGCCTCGCCTGCGAACGATTGCGCACCAGCGTGAAGACCGTATGGCGTTCAACTGGAAGTTGGGCGTGGAGACTTTTCTAGAAATATTCCATGTCGCCACTCTGCATAAGGAGACGATCGCCCCGCATTTTTACCGAGGGGTCATGGTGCACGATCGCCTTGGACGACACTCTCGTATCGCTGCCGCTCGTCCCTCGCTGGCCCGAACGGAAACAGATGTCGGGGCTGACGATGTCGACGAACATGTCCTGCTGATTTACCTGCTGTATCCCAACACCGTCTATTTGCTCCAACGCCATCACGTGGAGGTCTACAGCTTTTATCCCGGTAACAGCCCCAGTGACTGTCTGGTGCGCACGGCGCTGTTAAGGCCGGACGGGAAGCTGGCGGACCGGGCACGCAGCCTGTGGGATAAGAACTGGGCGTTTTTATGTGAGTCGGTGTATGACGAGGATTTTTCCACGGCAGCGCGGGTGCAACATTCCATTGAGTCGGGTGCGATCGAGCAGTTTGTATTCGGCCGTAACGAAGAGGCATTGCAATCCTTTCACGCCACTATCAAACGCTCTCTGAGTGAGAACACCTTCACCTGAGAGGACGAGGACACCGCATTCATGGACAACGTATTTTCTGTAAACATGTTGCTCGCCTACCACGAACGCGTGGCTCAGGCTCCATCAATTGAGCGCCTTGCGCGCCGGTGCATGCCGGAATTGCGCCAGCATCAGGCGCTCATTGAAGAAAAGCTCTATCCGCAGGCTGAAGGAGCGGTGGAGTGCCTCATTCTCTGTCATGTGTCAGACGAACTGGTGGGCGCGATTTCGATGGCGATACATGGCCCTGCGGGGCGTCGGGTTGCCGGTGTCAGAACTTTGTTGGTCGATCCTGCCTTTCGCAAACGCGGTGTCGCCTCACGGCTGATACGCGCAGCCGAATCACAGGCGGTCAGCCATGAGGCATCACGGGTATGGCTGTACTGCTCACTGCCCAACTACCTGTACCCCGGCGCGCCTCTGAATGACTCGGCTATCGCTGGGTTTGCTCAGGCATTGGGCTATGCTGCGGTCGTCAACACCTACGACATGGGAGTGGATCTTCAACATCAGTCGTTCAATACGGCGTGTTCCGAGGGAGAAATACGGGCGGTCGCGACACCGGCTCAAGCGGCGCAACTGCTGGCATTCTGCGCTGAGCAGTTTCCGGCATTTGAGGCCGAAGTGCGCATGGCATTGGGGCGCATCAAGCCCATCGCTTATGTCGTTGTTCTTTGCGATCAGGTGATTGGCTTCTGTGTGGCGGGCGCAAATAACGCGCCCCTGGGCGTCATCGGCCCTGCCGGCATTCACCCTGAGCACAGACGCACGAACGCATTCCGTTGTTTGCTCGAGTCCTGCATGACTGACCTGCAGCAGCGCGGTCACACCTTTGCACGCATGCAATGGTCCGATCCACGCTCGCCGACCTTTTACCGCAGATACTTCGATGGGTTTGTCTGTGGCGAGTTTGTCATTTACGCCAAGGATTTCAGCTGAGGCGCAAGACGCTCGGCCGCCCGGGCGCTCAGCCACAGTCGCTCGCCGCCCCTGGACTCGATTTGAGCAGCCCATTGTGCGACCTGCGGCGCAGAAAACTGCGAGGCATAGCAACCGACCAGATCACACCAGTGCCGTGCCTTGAATTGCCCCAGGGTCGCCGGCTGCAGAGGCTGGCGTACAAGCTGACTGAAATGCTGGGTCTGCCGCGCGATTTCATCGGGCGTGAATGCCAGTGCGTAAGGCATATCCTCGTAGATCACCACTGGCTCACCAGCGGCTGCGGCAAGGCCCGCCCAGAGTGCGATGAGGTGGTCGGGGTGCCTGACCGCCATGGGCACCATCCAGATACCCCGTGGGATTTGCGCCTGCCTCAACGCCTCGACGAGCGCTTGGACCACGGGGCTGTCCGGGCCATGGGCCGAGTGAGACAGCGGCGCGCAGGGAGGGCGCAGCGGCTCATCGACCATGCCCAAGTGGTGCAACGTGGCTTGAGGCCCCAGTCGCTGGACAAATGCCAGGTCTTCTTGATAGCGCACTGAAGTGACGACGTCGATGGAGGCTGACGCCTCAAGTCGAGGCGCCCATGTCGACGTGGTGAAGCAGCTTATGACGCGGACCGATGCGCCCTGGTCAATTAAAGTCGACAGGCTTTGCGACAGTGACAGCGCTGCATCGTCCGAGTGGGGTGAGACGACGTTGATAATGAGTTCGCTCATATACGAGGTATACCTGACACATTGATTATCTTCAATGCCCGTCAAATCGGTGCGTGTCCCGGCATCAGGGGGCAGACCAGACGGACTTTTATATGCAGGTAGTGGCCCATTAATATTGCTTATGCCACGGTGTCAATATATTGGATCCATTATTCAAGTACGACGCTCAATTAAAGCGCTTTAGCGCTATTTAATATTTAAATAACACTGGACTTAGATTGGGCGCGCAATGAGCAATCACGCCCAATAAATGCTGCGCGCGACTTCCTGATGTTGAACCTGCATCACATTTTCATCAGTGAAATAGTTGTAGACGAAAGATTTCAAGTTGTGTCAGTTTTCTTACGCCTTCAAAAGAGGTGAGTGATAGGACTATCCTCGCCCGCGAGGTTCCTATCGAACAAAGACTGATGCACTTGCAAACAAGGAAGTACGTTTATGTCAAAAGTAAAAGACAAGGCTATTGTATCTGCCGCGCAAGCCAGCACTGCTTACTCGCAAATCGATAGCTTCAGCCATTTGTATGACCGTGGCGGCAACCTCACCGTCAATGGCAAACCGTCCTACAGCGTGGACCAGGCAGCCACCCAACTGCTGCGCGATGGCGCCGCGTACCGGGACTTTGATGGCAACGGCAAGATCGATCTGACCTACACCTTCCTCACCTCGGCTACCCAGAGCACCATGAACAAACATGGCATCTCAGGTTTCAGCCAATTCAACGCCCAGCAGAAAGCACAGGCCGCACTGGCCATGCAATCCTGGTCGGATGTGGCCAACGTGACCTTTACCGAAAAGGCTTCCGGCGGCGACGGGCACATGACCTTCGGCAACTACAGCGGTGGCCAGGACGGCGCGGCGGCGTTCGCTTACCTGCCCGGCACCGGCGCAGGCTACGACGGCACCTCGTGGTACCTGACCAACAACAGCTACACGCCGAACAAGACCCCGGACCTGAACAACTATGGCCGGCAGACCCTGACCCACGAAATCGGTCACACCCTGGGCCTGGCTCACCCTGGCGACTACAACGCCGGGAATGGCAACCCGACCTATAACGACGCGACCTATGGACAGGACACGCGTGGCTATAGCCTCATGAGTTACTGGAGCGAGAGCAACACCAACCAGAACTTCAGCAAAGGCGGGGTCGAGGCGTACGCTTCCGGTCCGCTGATCGACGACATCGCCGCGATCCAGAAGCTCTACGGTGCCAACCTCAACACCCGCGCCGGTGACACCACCTACGGTTTCAACTCCAACAGCGGGCGTGATTTCCTCAGCGCCACATCCAATGCCGACAAGCTGGTGTTCTCGGTATGGGACGGTGGCGGCAACGACACCCTGGACTTCTCCGGGTTTACCCAGAACCAGAAGATCAACCTCAATGCGACCTCGTTCTCCGACGTTGGCGGGCTGGTGGGCAACGTGTCCATCGCCAAAGGTGTCACCGTCGAGAACGCGTTCGGCGGCGCGGGCAACGACCTGATCATTGGTAACCAGGCCGCCAACCTGATCAAGGGCGGGGCCGGCAACGACCTCATCTACGGCGGTGGCGGTGCAGACCAACTGTGGGGCGGCGCCGGCAGCGATACATTCGTGTACGGTGCCAGTTCCGACTCCAAGCCAGGGGCTGCGGACAAGATCTTTGACTTCACCTCGGGTTCGGACAAGATCGACCTGTCCGGTATCACCAAGGGTGCGGGCGTGACCTTCGTCAATGCCTTCACCGGGCATGCCGGCGATGCGGTTCTGTCCTACGCCTCAGGTACCAACCTGGGCACGTTGGCCGTGGACTTCTCCGGGCACGGTGTGGCGGATTTCCTCGTCACCACCGTTGGCCAGGCGGCTGCCAGCGACATCGTGGCGTGATGTAAAGCGCGGCGCTCCGGCGCCGCGTTCCAGGATGGAGCCAAACGATGCAGCGTTTTTCCAAGTGGTTGACCCTTTTGATCGTGTCGGCAGGAGCCCATGCAATGGCGAGCAGTCTTGTTTTACCCAGTACCGCGCAGTTGGCAGGGCATTGGCAGTTGCACCAGGGCGACCAGGTCTGTGCGCTGGACCTGCAAGAGCAGGCCAATCGCCTGGGGGGCGACGTGGCGTGTGTGGCGCAATGGCTGGGTGAAAAGCCCCTGACCTGGTCGCCCACTCCGGACGGTATCTGGCTGATGAATGCCGAAGGCAGCGGGATCACGCACTTGAATCGCCAGAAGGAAGGCGAATATGAGGGGCGTACTAAATCCGGTGGTGTAGTTGCGTTGCGACGCACACCTTAGTTTCCAGTTATAAGCTTATAACTTCATTTGTTAGTTGACCGCGCCGTGTTCGGGGGTTGGGCAACTATTGCGCGTCATCTGGGTTCAGGGAAGAGTAAAAGATATGGCCAAGCCCCATGCCGTTGCGCCTTTGTTCAAGGCGCTGGGTGAGTACAAGAGCATCTTGATCAGCATTGGCTGTTTTACCGCCTTGATTAACCTGTTGATGCTGGTGCCATCGATCTACATGCTGCAAGTGTACGACCGCGTGCTGTCCTCCCAGAATGAAACTACGCTGGTGATGTTGACGCTGATGGTCGTGGGGTTCTTTGTCTTTATAGGCCTGCTCGAAGTTATCCGCAGTTTTGTGGTAATCCGCATCGGCAGCCAGTTGGAGCGACGTTTCAACTTGCGCGTCTACAAAGCCGCGTTCGAACGCAACCTGCAACGCGGGCAGCGGCATGCGGGGCAATCCCTGGGCGACCTGACCCACATTCGCCAGTTCATTACGGGGCCGGCGCTGTTCGCGTTTTTCGATGCGCCATGGTTTCCCATCTACCTGTTCGTGATTTTCCTGTTCAACGTCTGGCTTGGCGTGCTCGCCACGGCGGGAGCGGTGCTGCTGATCGGCCTGGCCTGGCTGAACGAGTACCTGACCAAAAAGCCGCTGGGCGACGCCGCCGGTTTTTCCCAACAGTCGACGCAGTTGGCCACCAGCCATTTGCACAATGCCGAAACCATCCAGGCCATGGGCATGCTCGGTGCGCTGCGCCAGCGTTGGTTTGCGGTGCATTCGCAGTTCCTCGGCTTGCAGAACAAGGCCAGCGACACCGGCTCGGTGATCACTTCCCTGAGCAAATCCTTGCGGCTGTGCCTGCAATCCCTGGTATTGGGCTTGGGCGCGTTTCTAGTGATCAAGGGCGATATGACCGCCGGGATGATGATCGCCGGCTCCATTTTGATGGGCCGGGTACTGAGCCCCATCGACCAGTTGATCGCCGTATGGAAACAATGGAGTTCGGCCAAGCTGGCCTACCAGCGCCTCGATGAACTGCTGCGCGAGTTTCCCCCGCAAGGCGAGCAGATGGCCTTGCCGGCGCCCAAGGGCCAGGTCAGTTTCGAGCAGGTCAGCGCCGGCCCGCCCGGTCGACGCCTGGCGACCCTGCACCACGTCAGCTTCACCCTGGCGGCCGGCGAAGTGCTGGGCGTACTCGGCGCCTCCGGCTCGGGCAAATCCACCCTGGCCCGCGTGTTGGTGGGCGTATGGCCGACCCTGGCCGGCACGGTGCGCCTGGACGGCGCGGATATTCACCGCTGGGACCGCGACGACCTCGGCCCGCATATTGGCTACCTGCCACAGGACATCGAACTGTTCAGCGGCAGCATCGCCGACAACATCGCGCGTTTTCGCGAAGCCGACCCGGAACGGGTGGTCAAGGCGGCGCAACAAGCCGGGGTGCATGAATTGATCCTGCGCCTGCCCCAAGGCTACGACACCGTACTGGGCGACAACGGCGGCGGCCTGTCCGGCGGGCAGAAGCAACGCGTCGCCCTGGCTCGCGCCTTGTACGGCGGGCCGCGGCTGATCGTGCTGGATGAGCCCAACTCCAACCTCGACACCGTCGGCGAAGCGGCACTGGCCAGCGCCATCGTGCAGATGAAGGCCCAGGGCAGCAGCGTGGTGCTGGTGACTCACCGTTCCTCCGCCTTGGCCCAGGCCGACAAGTTGCTGGTGCTCAGCGAAGGCCAGTTGCAAGCGTTCGGACCGAGCCAGGAAGTGCTGCGCGCGTTGTCCGGCCAGCACGAAGCACCGAAGGAAAGACCCGGCGGTAGGAGCGAGCTTGCTCGCGAAAGTCGTCAACGATGACGCGCTCCGATTGGCTACACACAGTGCCTGTGGGTTTTTCGCGAGCAAGCTCGCTCCTACACGTTTTGCGTCAAGCAGTAAGGATACTTGCATGATTTACGAACAACACGACGCGCGCACCTTCGTGCGCATGGGCTGGCTGCTGACCGTGGTCGGCGCCGGCGGGTTTTTCCTCTGGGCCAGCCTCGCGCCGCTTGATCAAGGCATTCCGGTACAGGGCACGGTGGTGGTGTCGGGCAAGCGCAAGGCCGTGCAAACCCTCAGTCCCGGCGTGGTCAGCCGGATTCTGGTGCGCGACGGCGAGGCCGTGAAACAAGGCCAGCCGCTGTTTCGCCTCGACCAGACCCAGCACCAGGCCGACGTGCAATCGCTGCAAGCCCAGTACCGTATGGCCTGGGCCAGCGCCGCACGCTGGCAGAGTGAGCGTGACAACCTGCCCGGCGTGACGTTTCCCGCCGAGCTGAGCACTGATCCCGACCCGGCACTGGCGCTGGTATTGGAGGGCCAACGCCAACTGTTCAGCAGTCGCCGCGAGGCCTTTGCCCGCGAGCAGGCCGGCATTCGGGCGAGCATCGACGGCGCCATGTCGCAGTTGGGCGGCATGCGCCGTGCCCGCAGCGACCTGACCGCCCAGGCGCAATCCCTTCGCGACCAGTTGAGCAACCTGCAACCGCTGGCCGACAACGGCTACATCCCGCGTAACCGCCTGATGGACTACCAGCGCCAGTTGTCCCAGGTGCAGCAGGACCTGGCGCAAAACGCCGGCGAGAGTGGCCGCGTCGAGCAGGGCATTGTCGAGTCGCGCCTCAAATTGCAGCAGCACAGCGAGGAATACCAGAAGGAAGTGCGCAGCCAATTGGCCGACGCGCAACTGCGCAGCCTGACCCTGGAGCAGCAACTCACCTCCGCCGGGTTCGACCTGCAACACAGCGAAATCAACGCGCCGGCCGATGGCATCGCGGTCAACCTTGGCGTACACACCATCGGTGCCGTGGTGCGCGCGGGGGAAACCCTGCTGGAGATTGTGCCCCAAGGCACGCGCCTGGAAGTGGAAGGGCATTTGCCGGTGCACCTGGTGGACAAGGTCGGTACGCACTTGCCGGTGGACATCCTCTTCACCGCCTTCAACCAGAGCCGCACCCCGCGCGTGCCGGGGGAGGTGAGCCTGATTTCCGCCGACCAGATGCTCGATGAAAAGACCGGTGCGCCGTATTACGTGCTGCGCACCACCGTCAGCGAAGCGGCGCTGGAAAAACTCCACGGCCTGGTGATCAAGCCGGGCATGCCCGCCGAGATGTTCGTGCGCACCGGCGAGCGCTCGTTGCTCAATTACCTGTTCAAGCCGCTGCTCGATCGCGCCGGCTCTGCGTTGACCGAGGAATGAACATGAAGCCTGTGTTCATCGCCTTGCTGTTGAGCTGTGCCAGTGCGCACGCCGCCATGGGCCCGTTCGATGTGTATGAGCAGGCCCTGCGCAATGACCCGGTGTTCCTTGGCGCGATCAAGGAGCGCGACGCCGGCCTGGAAAACCGCACCATCGGCCGCGCCGGCTTGTTGCCAAGGCTGTCGTACAACTACAACAAGGGCCGCAACAATTCCGAAGCGCACCTGCCCGACGGCCGTGGCGGCAGCTATCGCGACGACCGCAACTACAACAGCTACGGCTCCACCTTCAGCCTGCAACAACCGCTGTTCGACTACGAAGCCTACGCCAACTACCGCAAGGGCGTGGCCCAGGCGCTGTTTGCCGACGAGAGCTTTCGTGACAAGAGCCAGGCCCTGCTGGTGCGGGTGTTGAGCTATTACACCCAGGCGCTGTTCGCCCAGGACCAGATCGACATCGCCCGCGCCAAGAAGAAAGCGTTCGAGCAGCAGTTCCAGCAGAACGAACACTTGTTCAAGGCAGGCGAGGGCACGCGCACGGACATCCTGGAAGCTGAATCGCGCTATGAACTGGCCACCGCCGAAGAGATCCAGGCCCTGGATGAGCAGGATGCCTCCCTGCGCGAGCTGGGCGCGTTGATTGGCGTGCAAAGCGTGAATATCGACGACCTGGCGCCGCTGAACCACAGCTTCGCCGCGTTCAGCCTCAGCCCGGCCAACTACGCCACCTGGCACGAACTGGCGCTGACCAACAACCCGGTGCTGGCCTCGCAGCGCCAATCCCTGGAAGTGGCGCGCTATGAAGTGGAGCGCAACCGCGCCGGGCATTTGCCGAAAATTACCGCCTACGCCAGTTCACGCAAGCAGGAATCGGACAGCGGCAACACCTACAACCAGCGCTACGACACCAACACCATCGGCGTCGAAGTCAGCCTGCCGCTGTATGCCGGTGGCGCTATCTCGGCCTCCACGCGCCAGGCCAGCCGCGCCATGGAGCAGGCTGAGTACGAACTGGAAGGCAAGACCCGCGAAACCCTGATCGAACTGCGCCGCCAGTTCAGTGCCTGCCTGTCCGGGGTGAGCAAGTTGCGCGCCTATCAGAAGGCCCTGACCTCGGCCGAGGCACTGGTGGTGTCGACCAAACAAAGCATCCTCGGCGGCGAGCGGGTCAACCTCGATGCGTTGAATGCCGAGCAGCAGCTCTACAGCACCCGCCGCGACCTGGCCCAGGCGCGGTACGACTACCTGATGGCCTGGACCAAATTGCATTACTACGCGGGCAACTTGCGCGACACCGACCTGGCCAAGGTGGACGAGGCCTTCGGTCCGGAGAGAACGCGGTAGGGGCAACACATAACAATAAAACAGGAGTGTACGGATGATCACGGATTCACCACGGTTCAAACCCTTCACCGCAGGCTCATTGCTGCTGTTGTCCGTTGCGGCGCAGGCGCAATACGCCGAGACCGGCCAGCCGGGTAACCCGGCCAGTTGGCGTTCCGCCGAGTACCAGAGCGATTGGGGCCTGGGGCGCATGAAGGCCGATGAAGCCTATGCCGCCGGAATCAGCGGCAAGGGCGTAAAAATCGGCGCGCTGGACTCGGGGTTCGATGCCAATCACCCCGAAGCGTCCAAAGATCGCTTCCATCCGGTCACCGCCAGCGGCACTTACGTCGATGGCAGGCCCTTCAGCACCACCGGCGCACTCAACCCGAACAACGACTCCCACGGCACCCATGTCACTGGCACCATGGGCGCGGCGCGCGACGGCGTGGGCATGCATGGCGTGGCGTACAACGCCCAGGTCTATGTCGGCAACACCAACGCCAACGACAGCTTTCTGTTCGGCCCGACTCCGGACCCTCAGTACTTCAAAACGGTGTACAACGCCCTGGTCGATTCCGGCGTGCGCGCCATCAACAACAGCTGGGGCAGCCAGCCCAAGGACGTCAGCTACCAGACCCTGGGCGATCTGCACGCGGCCTACGCCCAGCACTACAACCGCGGCACCTGGCTGGACGCGGCGGCGGATGTGGCCAAGGCTGGCGTGATCAACGTGTTCAGCGCCGGCAACAGCGGCTATGCGAATGCCAGCGTGCGCTCGGCGCTGCCGTATTTCCAGCCGGAACTGGAAGGTCACTGGCTGGCGGTGTCGGGGCTGGATAGGGCCAACAACCAGAAGTACAACCAGTGCGGCATCGCCAAGTACTGGTGTATCTCCACCCCGGGTGCGCTGATCAACAGCACCATCCCGGACGGCGGTTATGGCGTGAAATCCGGCACCTCGATGTCGGCGCCCCATGCCACCGGCGCGTTGGCGCTGGTGATGGAGCGCTATCCCTACATGACCAACGAGCAGGCGCTGCAGGTACTGTTGACCACCGCCACGCAGCTTGACGGCTCAATCACCCAGGCCCCCAACGCCATCGTCGGCTGGGGCGTGCCTGACCTGGGCCGGGCAATGCATGGGCCGGGGCAGTTGCTGGGCGCGATGGACGTGAACCTCGCAGCCGGGCAGGGCGATGTGTGGAGCAATGGCATCTCCGACCAGGCGCTGCTCCAGCGTCAGGCCGAAGACCGCGCCGAGCACAGCGCCTGGCAGCAAACCCTGCTCGACAAAGGCTGGCAGAACGGCGTGAGCACCAGCGCCAGCCAGCAGGACCAGACCGACTACGCCGTGGGCAGTGCGCGCGATCAGGCGGCGGCGAACCGCGTGTACGAAGGCAGCCTGATCAAATCCGGCGCGGGCAGCCTGGTGCTCAGCGGCGACAGCACCTATCGCGGCGCAACCATCGTCAACGGCGGCCTGCTGGCGGTGAACGGCTCGTTGACCTCGGCCGTGACGGTCAACGACAGCGGCACCCTCGGCGGCTCCGGACGGATCGGCGCGCTGTCGGTCAACAGCGGCGGGCGTGTGGCGCCGGGCAACTCGGTGGGCACCTTGCAGGTAGCCGGGGATGTGAATCTGGGCGCCGGCTCCACCTATGCGGTGGAACTCACCCCCACCAGCAGCGACCGCATCGTCGCCGGCGGCAAGGCCGTGCTGGGTGGCGGCACGGTCACCCTGGCCCTGGAAAACAGCCCGACATTATTGAGCCAGGGTCAGGCCCAAAGCCTGATCGGCCGGCAGTATTCGATTCTCGAGGCGGCAGGCGGTGTCCAGGGCCAGTTCGGCCAGGTGCTGCCGAACTATCTGTTCCTCGGCGGCACCCTGGATTACGCCGCCACTGGGGTGCAACTGAATGTCGGGCGCAATGACGCCAGCTTCGCCAGCGTCGCCGCCACCCGCAACCAGCGCGCCGTCGCCACGGCCGCCGAGCAGTTGGGTGCGGGTAACCCGGTGTACGAAAGCCTGCTGCAGTCGGACTCGGTGACCACGGCGCAACAGGGCTTGCAGCAACTGTCCGGTGAAATCTACCCGGCCGTGGGCGCGATGTTGATCAACGACAGCCGCCAACTGCGCGATGCGGTGGGCGAGCGCTTGCGCCATGTGCCGGTGGCCGGTGAAAGCAACCTGTGGTTCAAGGCACTGGGTGCCTGGGGCAAGTCCGACACGCGCGGTGAAACGGCAGGTTCCACCACCTCCCTCGGCGGCTTGCTGGCGGGGGTCGATGGCGCACTGGACGAACAGACCCGCGTCGGTGTGGTCGCCGGCTACAGCGACAGCTCATTGAGCATGGGCGGCGGCACGCATTCCTCGGCGTCCATCGACAGCTATCACTTCGGCGCCTACGCCGGGCGTGAGCTGGGCGACTGGCGCCTGAGTGTCGGCGGTGCCTACAGCTGGCATCGCGGCGATGTGAAGCGCGACCTGCAATACGGCGAGGTCAGTGGCAAGCAAAAGACCAAGCTGGAGGCGCGCACGGCGCAGCTGTTCACCGAAGCCGCGTACCGCATTCACCTGCAACCGCTGGCATTGGAGCCCTTCGCCAACCTGGCCTACGTGCACCTGGACAGTGACTCGTTCCACGAAAAAGGCGCGGCGGCGGCCCTGGAGCGCGGCAGTGACCGACGTGATGCGGTGCTCGGCACGCTGGGCGTGCGTGCCCTGAAAACCCTGGCCCTCAATGACCACCAGCAACTGGAACTGTCCGGCTCGCTGGGCTGGCAACACAGCCTGACGGCGGTGGAATCCGCGGAACACCTGGCGTTTGTCGCCGGCGGGCCGTCATTTGCCGTGCGCAGCGCACCGTTGCTGCGCGACGCCGCGTTGGTAGGGCTGCAGGCGAGCCTGGCGCTGAGCCCGGCGACACGGGTCAACCTGGATTACAACGGCCAATTGGGCGGGCGCGAGAAAACCCAGGGCGTGGGGCTGAGCCTGAACTGGCAGTTCTAAAGGCACACCACATTCCAAATGTGGGAGGGGGCTTGCCCCGATGAGGGTGGGTCAGCCAGCACTTCCGGCGACTGACACTCCGCTATCGGGGGCAAGCCCCCTCCCACAGGAGGACAGTGGCGCCGGGTCGAGATTTTTCCAAATGCAATAAGAAAACTAAGGAAGGTCACCGTGAAAAAATGCAAGTCAGGGTTCACCATCGCCCTCCACACAGGCCCGGGCTATCCGCTCAAGGCGTTGAGCCGCGTGCCATACGGCGCGCTGCTGTGCTGCCTGGCCAGCCTGGGGACAGCCCAGGCCGCACCCTATGTTGAAACCGGCAAGCCGGGCGATGCCGCCAGTTGGCGCAGCAACGAATTCAAGGCCGACTGGGGCCTGGGCGCCGTGCACGCCGACACCGCGTATGCCGCCGGCTACACCGGCAAGGGCGTCAAGCTGGGCATCTTCGACCAGCCGGTGTACGCCCCGCATCCGGAATTCGCCAGCCCCGACAAAGTGGTGACAATCGTCACCGAGGGCATTCGCCAGTACACCGACCCGTATATCCCGGTGAAGGCCGGTGATGCGTTTCGCTATGACGGCACGCCGTCCCTGGGCTCCAACGGCAAGCTGGGCAACCACGGCACCCATGTCGGCGGCATTGCGGCGGGTAACCGCGACGGCGGGCCGATGCATGGCGTGGCGTTCAACGCGCAAATCATCAGCGCTGAAAACGGTGACCCAGGCCCGGAAGACGGAATCATCCTGGGCAACGATGGCGCGGTGTACAAAGCCGGTTGGGATGCGCTGGTTGCCAGCGGCGCACGCATCATCAACAACAGCTGGGGCATCGGCATCGGTGATCAGTACGCCAAGGGCGGGCGCGATCCGGCGTTCCCCAACTTCACGGTCAATGAAGCCCAGGCGCAATTCAACAACATCCGGCCGATCCTCGGCACGATCGCCGGGGGCGCTTATCAAGGCGCGATCGACGCGGCCCGCAGCGGTGTGCTGACCATCTTCGCCGCCGGTAACGACTACAACCGCAATAACCCCGATGCCATCTCGGGCCTGGCGTATTTCGTGCCGGAAATTGCGCCGAACTGGCTGTCGGTGGCGGCCCTGCAACAGAACCCGGACACCGCGAGCGCCAACCCCTACGTGATCAGCACCTTCTCGTCGCGCTGTGGCTATGCGGCGAGTTTCTGCGTGGCGGCGCCAGGTACGAAGATTTTCAGTTCGATCATCAACGGCACCAACCTGGACAACCTCACCAACGACTACGCCAACTTCAACGGCACCTCCATGGCCGCGCCTCATGTGGCCGGCAGTGCGGCGGTGCTGATCGAGCGTTTCCCGTACATGAGTGGCGACCAGATCTCCACGCTGCTCAAGACCACCGCCACCGACCTCGGCGCGCCGGGCATCGATTCGCTGTATGGCTGGGGCATGATCAACCTGGGCAAGGCGATCAACGGTCCGGGAATGTTCGTTACCGCCGAGGATATTCCGGCCGAGTTTCGCATCGACGGCGCCTACGGCAGTGGCCAGTTCGTCGCGGACCTGCCGGGCATTGGCGCGGTGGTGGATGCCGGCAAACCGACCCAGCGTGTGTGCAACGACATCCATTGCGGGCTGGACGTGTGGAGCAATGACATCGCCGGGCATGGCGGCCTGACCAAGCAGGGCATTGGCACGCTGGTGCTGACCGGCGCCAACACCTACAGCGGCCCGACCCTGGTCAACCAGGGCTTGCTGGCGATCAATGGCTCGGTTACGTCCGACGTCACTGTCAGCCAGAGCGGCGTGGTCGGTGGCTCGGGGCGTATCGGCTCGCTGAGCGCAAAAAGCGGCGGCACCGTGGCGCCGGGCAACTCCATCGGCACGCTGAACGTGGCGGGCAATGTCACCTTTGATGCGGGCTCGACTTACGCGGTGGAACTGTCGCCCACCAGCAGCGACCGGATTGTCGCCGGCGGCACTGCCACGCTCAATGGCGGCACCGTGACCCTGGCCCTGGAAAACAGCCCGACCTTGTTGAGCGTGTCCCAGGCGCAAAGCCTGATCGGCCGCCAGTACAACATCCTGCAAGCCGCAGGCGGTGTCACCGGCCGCTTCGGTGCGGTACTGCCGGACTACCTGTTCATCGGCGGCACGTTGAACTACGCAGCGGGCGGTGTGCAACTGGATGTGGCACGCACCAACAGCTTCGCCAGTGTGGCCGCTACGCCGAACCAGCGCGCCGTCGCCGCCGCCGCCGAGCAATTGGGCGCAGGCAACGGCGTGTATGAAAGCTTGCTGCTGGCCCCGACCGCGGTCTCGGCACAGGGCGCGTTCCAGCAACTGAGCGGCGAAGTCTATCCAGCCCTGGAGACTGCGCTGGTCAATGACAGCCGCTACGTGCGCGAAGCGGTTGGCGAGCGGCTGCGCAACGGTGAAATGGGCGCGACCAGCCAGGCTATCGACAGCCGTGGCAACGTGTGGGTCAAGGCGCTCGGGGCCTGGGGCAAGACCGACAGCCGCAGCGACACGGCCGGCTACACCACGTCCATCGGCGGCATGCTGGCCGGCGTGGACGGTGCCCTCGACGACGCAACGCGCATCGGCCTGGTGGCGGGCTACAGCGATACGTCGTTGAACATGGGCAGCGACACCCATAGCCGTGCCTCGGTCGACAGCTACCACTTCGGCGCCTATGCCGGGCATGAAATCGGCGCCTGGCGCCTGAGCGGCGGAGCCACCTACAGCTGGCACCGCGCCGATGTGAAGCGCGACCTGCAATACGGCGACGTCAGCGGCAAGCAAAAAGCCAAGGTCGATGCCCACAGCACCCAGGTGTTCACCGAGGCGGCGTACCGCATCAACCTGCAACCCCTGGCGCTTGAGCCATTCGCCAACCTGGCCTACGTGCACCTGGACACGGACAGCTTCAAAGAGAAGGGCGATGCCGCCGCGCTGAAAAGTGGCGACGACAGCCGCGACCTGGTGCTGAGCACCTTGGGGGTGCGCGCCTTGAAAACCTTCAACGTCAATGATCACCAGCAACTGGAAGTCTCCGGCACCCTGGGCTGGCAGCACAACCTGAGCAGCACCGACTCCGAGCAGCACCTGGCGTTTGCCTCCGGTGGCCCTTCGTTCGCGGTGGAAAGCGCGCCGATGGTGCGCGATGCCGCCCTGGTCGGGGCACGGGTGAGCCTGGCCCTGAGCAAGGATGCGCGAGTGAACTTCGACTACAACGGTTTGCTGGCCAGCAAGGAGAAGGTGCATGGCGTCGGTTTGAGCCTGGACTGGGCGTTCTGACGCGTTAAAAACCACGGTAGGAGCGAGCTTGCTCGCGAATAACTCAAGTGCGGCGCGTTTGTTCAGGTAGAGCGCGTCATCGTTGACGAGCTTCGCGAGCAAGCTCGCTCCTACAGCGGGTGATGGATAAAAAGGTGTTTTGGCTTTCTCGACAAATCCAACAACAGAGAGGCAGTGCCATGGGTATCTTTGACTACAAAAACCTCGGGACCGAGGGCTCCAAAGCGCTGTTCGCCGATGCGCTGGCGATCACGCTGTATGCGTACCACAACCTGGATCACGGTTTTGCCGTGGGTTATCAAAACAACGGCCTGGGCCTGGGCTTGCCGGCCACGCTGGTGAGCGCCTTGATCGGCGGCACCGATGCCCAGGGGGTGATTGGCGGGATCCCCTGGAACCCCGATTCGGAAAAAGCCGCCCTCGACGCTGTGCATGCGGCCGGCTGGACGCCGATCAGCGCGGGCGCCCTGGGTTACACCGGCAAGGTGGACGCGCGGGGCACATTCTTTGGCGAAAAACCCGGCTACGCCTCGGCCCAGGTCGAAGTGCTGGGCAAATACGATGATGCCGGCACGCTGCAGGAAATCGGCATCGGTTTTCGCGGCACCTCGGGGCCGCGGGAGAACCTGATCAGTGACGCCATCGGTGATGTGATCAGCGACCTGCTCGCCGCGTTCGGTCCCAAGGACTACGCGAAAAACTACGCCGGCGAAGCCTTCGGCGGCTTGCTCAACAACGTCGCCGAGTTTGCCGGTGCCCACGGCCTGAGCGGCCAGGATGTGCTGGTCAGCGGTCACAGCCTCGGTGGGCTGGCGGTCAACAGCATGGCCGACTTGAGCGACAGTAAATGGGCGGGTTTCTACAAGGACGCCAACTACGTGGCCTACGCCTCGCCAACCCAGAGTGGCGGTGACAAGGTGCTGAACGTGGGCTACGAGAATGACCCGGTGTTCCGCGCGCTGGATGGCGCATCGTTCAACCCGTCGTCGCTGGGCGTGCACGACAAACCCCATGAGTCCACCACCGACAACATCGTCAGCTTCAACGACCACTACGCGTCATCGCTGTGGAACGTGCTGCCGTTTTCCATCCTCAACCTGCCGACCTGGGTGTCGCACTTGCCCACCGGCTACGGCGATGGCATGACGCGCATTCTCGACTCCGGCTTCTATGAGCAGATGGCCCGCGACTCCACGGTGATCGTCGCCAACCTGTCCGACCCCGCGCGGGCCACCACCTGGGTGCAAGACCTCAACCGTAATGCCGAAGCGCACAAGGGCAATACGTTCATCATCGGCAGTCACGGCGACGACCTGATCCAGGGCGGCAAGGGCGCGGACTTTATCGAGGGCGGCAAAGGCAATGACACGATCCGCGACAGCAGCGGGCATAACACCTTCCTGTTCAGCGGGCACTTTGGCAATGATCGTGTGCTGGGCTACCAGGCAACGGACAAACTGGTCTTCACGGACGTGCAGGGCAGCACGGATTATCGCGATCATACCAAGCTGGTAGGCGGGGACACCGTGATCAGCTTCGGCGCCGACTCGGTGACACTGGTGGGGGTGAGCAGTGTGTCGGGGGAGGGGATAATGATCGGCTGAGTGGGAACACCGTCAAAACTGTGGCAGGGGGCTTGCCCCCGATTGCGGTGTATCAGCCTGCTTATATGTAGCTGACCTGGCGCTATCGGGGGCAAGCCCCCTCCCACATGTGATCGGCGTTGACGCCAGGTTTATTGTTCCTTGCGCACCGTTGCCACGTCATCGGCCTTGATACGAATACGCTTGCCGGCGATGTCGGTGAATTCATAGAAACCGTCGGCGGTCTTGGCGTTGGGTGTGTCCTTGGTCAGATACTGTGTGCCGTTTTGCAACGTGACCACCGTTTGCGTGGAGCAACCGGCCAATACCAGAAAAGTGAGTGCAACCAGCGGCAGACCCAAATTCTTCATGTTCATTACCCTTACCTTTAACCCTGAAAAGTCCCGCAGCGTCTGGCTACGGGGCATAAATGTTACGCGATCAGCTCCCTCATCTGATCGCTTTTTTTCAAAAAGTTGCAGGCGCCATTTATCTATTACTGATTGCAACAAAGCGTTTGCAGCGTCATTCTGTATGCATAACCAGTAGTTGATCGCTTTGTGCCATGGCCAACCCCCTCGAAGACCCCTTGTATTACCTGCACAACTTCCGCCAAGTGCTTGCGTGGTTGGAGCAGCGCTATGCCGATCTGCTCGACCCGGACGAATTGCAGTTCATTCAGCAATTCGACAGGTTGCCGCAGGCGTCGCAAGCGTTATTGGTGCGCATGGTCATGCGCAAGGGCGTGCATTTTCGTGGAGGCAAGCTCAATTACCTGGAAATCGGCTGCCCGCATGCGGCCATGCAGCCATTGCTGGCGCTCGGTTGGGTCGAGGACCACTGCCTGTTGGGCTTTGAAGAACTGTTCGGTTTGCTGCAAAAAAGCGAGCTGCTCGCGGCCTTCAAGCCCTGGATCGAGCAACCCAAGGGCCGCAAAACCGACTGGCTGGAGCCATTGGCTGCGCAGTTCAATGAGAGCCGCAGCTTCGCCCTTTGGTGCCCCGACCTGCAGGATGTGCTCTACAGCCTGACAGTGATGCAGTTGTGCGACCGCCTGCGCCTGATGTTTTTCGGCAACCTGTACCAGGACTGGTCGGAGTTCGTGCTGGCGGACCTGGGTATCTACACCTATGAGAAGGTTGCGTTCTGCGCCGAGTCCCGAGGGTTGCGCAGCCGCGCCGACGTGGAGGGCTTTTTGTTCCTGCACCAGTGCCAGCAGGCTTTTGATGCGGGCCAGGCGCTGGAAACGGTGTTGGCGCACATCGCCACGCTGCACACCGACAACCCCTGGCTGGAAAAACGCCGCGCCAAATTGCTTTTCCAGATCGGCCAATACTGCGAGCGCAGCGCTGAGTTGAGCGTGGCCGAGCAGATCTATCGTGGCTGCGCCTATCCCGGCGCGCGTGCGCGGTTGATCCGCGTGCTGGAGCGCCAGGAGGCCTATGCACAAGCCCTGGCATTGGCCGTGGCGGCGCAACAGGCGCCGCAAAGCGCTGCCGAGCAGCAACACCTGCTGCGCGTAGTGCCGCGTCTGCGGCGCAAGCTGGGTGAGCCCAAGGTGCCCAAGGCCAAGCCGCGAGCCGTCACGCGCCTGGACCTGGCACTGACACCGCCGCAACCGCTGATGTCGGTGGAATATTGCGTGCAGGCCCACCTGAGCGAGCCGGGCGCGCCGGTGCATTACGTGGAAAACGGCCTGATCAATTCGCTGTTCGGCCTGCTGTGCTGGGACGTGATCTTCGCGCCGCTGCCCGGCGCGTTTTTCCACCCGTTCCAGCGCGGGCCTGCCGACCTGCACAGTGAGGACTTTCATCAGCGCCGAACCGAGTTGTTCAGCACCTGCTTTGAGCAACTGCGGGACGAGCGCTACAAGATCACCATTCGCCAACGCTACGTGGACAAGTGGGGCATTCAATCGCCCTTTGTATTCTGGAACCTGCTCAGCGAAGAGCTGCTGGAGCAAGCCCTGACCTGCCTGCCAGCCGAACACCTGCGTTACTGGTTCGAGCGGCTGCTGCTGGATATCCGCGCCAACCGCACCGGGATGCCTGACTTGATCCAGTTCTGGCCGGCGCAGAAAACCTACCGCATGATCGAGGTCAAGGGCCCTGGCGACCGCCTGCAGGACAATCAACTGCGCTGGCTGGAGTTCTGCGGCGAGTACCAGATGCCGGTCACGGTCTGCTATGTGCGCTGGGCAGAGCCCGCTTGAGCTATAGCGTCGCGGTGCGGGCGTTGTGCGAGTTCACGGCCAAGGTCGGTGACCTGGACTTGCGCTTTACTCCCTCGCCCAGTGCCCAGGAAGGCATCGTCGGCCATCGCACGGTGGCGTCGCGGCGCAGCGCGCATTACCAGAACGAAGTCGCGCTTGAGGGTGAGTACGAGCAACTCAAGGTGCGGGGCAGGGCGGACGGCTATGACCCGGACAGCAACCGCCTCGAAGAGGTAAAAACCTATCGCGGCGACCTTAAGGCCCAGCCCGCCAACCATCGGCAATTGCATTGGGCCCAGGTCAAGGTCTATGGCTGGTTGATGTGCCAGAAGCTGGGGCTCGATGAGATCGAGCTGGCGCTGGTGTATTTCGATATCGTCGGCGAGGGCGAGACCCTGCTCAAACAGCGCTTTGCCGCGCCCGACCTGGAGCGCTTCTTCAACCAGCAATGTGCGCTGTTCCTGGACTGGGCCCACCAGCAGATGCAACACCGTGAAGCGCGCAACCGCGACGCGCAAGGCCTGGCGTTTCCCCATGCGCAGTTTCGCAGCGGCCAGCGTTCGCTGGCCGAATCGGTCTACAAGGCGGTGAGTACCGGCCGTTGCCTGATGGCCCAGGCGCCGACCGGCATCGGCAAGACCGTCGGCACCCTGTTTCCGATGCTCAAGGCCCTGGCACCGCAGCAGTTGGACAAGGTGTTTTTCCTGACCGCCAAGACCCCGGGCCGCAAGCTGGCGCTGGATGCCGCCCAAGTGCTGTACGACAGCAGCCCCGAACTGTCCCTGCGGGTGCTGGAACTGGTGGCCCGGGACAAGGCCTGCGAGCACCTGGACAAAGCCTGCCACGGCGACTCGTGTCCGCTGGCCAAGGGCTTTTACGATCGCTTGCCCGCCGCCCGCCAGGCGGCAGCCAGGGTTCGTCTGCTCGATCAGCGTCACCTGCGGGAGGTCGCGCTGGCCCATGACGTCTGCCCCTATTACCTGAGCCAGGAAATGGCGCGCTGGACCGACGTGGTGGTTGCCGACTACAACTACTATTTCGACTTCGGCGCCATGCTCTTCGGGCTTGCGCAGCTCAATCAGTGGCGCGTCGCCGTGCTGGTCGACGAGGCGCATAACCTGGTCGAGCGCGCGCGTTCGATGTACAGCGCCAGCCTCGACCAGTACAGCCTCAAGACGCTGCGCGACAGCGCCCCCGAGCCGCTGAAAAAGCCCTTGCAGCGCTTGAACCGTGAGTGGAATGCGCTGCACAAGGACCAGCTTGCGCCGTATCAGGCGTACGCGGCCAAACCCGACAAGCTGCTCCAGGCCCTGAGCCTGTGTGCCAGCGCCATGGGCGACTATTTCAACGACCACCCCGAAGCCCTCAGCGGCGACTTGCAGGCCTTTTACTTTGAGGCGCTGCAATTTAACAAGGTGGCCGAGCTGTTCAATGAACACTTCATCTTCGATATCAGCAAGCGCGCCTTCAGCGCCAAGCGCAGCAGCTCGACCCTGTGCCTGCGCAACGTGGTGCCGGCCGAGTTCATCCGGCCCAGGTTGACGGCTGCGCGCAGTAGCGTGCTGTTCTCCGCGACCCTCAGCCCCCGCCACTACTACGCGGACTTGCTCGGGCTGCCGACGGACACCGCCTGGGTCGACGTCGAATCGCCGTTCAAGGCCGAGCAATTGAAAGTGAGCATTGTCGAGCGCATCTCCACGCGGTTCGTGCACCGCCAGGCGTCGCTGGAACCCATTGTGGAATTGATCGCCCGGCAATTCGCCACGCAGCCGGGCAACTACCTGGCATTTTTCTCCAGCTTCGATTACCTGCAACAAGTCGCTCAGCTGCTGGCCGAGCGGCACCCGCAGATTGCTCTGTGGCTGCAGTCGCGGGGTATGGCCGAGGCTGAACGCCAGGCCTTTCTGGACCAGTTCACCCCGCACAGCCAGGGCGTGGGTTTTGCGGTACTGGGCGGCGCCTTTGGCGAAGGCATCGACTTGCCCGGCGCGCGCCTGATCGGCGCGTTTATCGCCACCCTGGGCCTGCCGCAGCTCAATCCGGTGAATGAACAGATGAAAGCGCGCATGGGCGCAATCTTCGGCGCGGGCTATGACTACACCTATCTGTATCCCGGTATCCAGAAAGTGGTGCAGGCGGCGGGGAGGGTGATCCGCAGTCAACACGACCGGGGCGTGGTGATGTTGATCGATGATCGCTTTGGTGAGGCGCGGGTGAGGCAATTATTGCCGCGTTGGTGGGCACCAACGACCTGAGGGATACACAGCCATTCAAATGTGGGAGGGGGCTTGCCCCCTCCCACATTGGCACTGTGTTGGGGCTTAGACCACTTCCAGGTAGGAGCTTTGTATCGCCCGCGCCAGTTCGCGCACGGTGTCGATGAAGTCGGTCAGCCGGGTGTGCAGCCCATCTTCCAGAATCTCATCGATGCCGGTGTACCGCAGGCGTGCCTCGAACTCGGCCGCCAGGCGCTGCGCCGTGCGGCCGTAACTGCCGGGCAGGACGGCGAGGATGTGGCTCAGTTCCTCGATGCACGCATGCAGCGAGCGCGGCACGTCGCTGCGCAACAGCAGCAGCTCGGACACCGAACGGGCGTTCAGGGCATTCGGGTACAGCTCGGTGTAGGCTTCGAACGAAGACAGCGCCCGCAGCAGGGCACTCCACTGGTAATAGCCGCGTGCCGACAAGTCGCTGACTTCTTCGGACTCTTCACCAAACATCTCATAACGCGCATCCAGCAGGCGCAGGGTGTTGTCCGCACGTTCGACAAAGGTGCCCAGGCGAATGAATCGATAGGCGTCATTGCGCATGATGGTGCCGGAGGTTGCGCCGCGAAACAGGTGCGAGCGTTGCTTGACCCAGTCACAGAAATGGCTGATGCCATGCCGCGCCAGGCCGCCGGCGGCGATGCTGCGCATTTCCAGCCAGGTGGCGTTGAGGTTTTCCCACATGTCGGCGGTGATGCGTCCGCGCACTGCATGGGCATTGCCCCTGGCAGCGCGCAGGCAGTTGTAGATACTGGCCGGGTTTTCTTCATCCAGGGCGAAGAAGTGCAGCATGCGTTCGGCGTCCAGTTGCTGATGGCGCTCAAGGTAGCTGTCCAGGGTGCCGCTGCAGAGCAACGACATCGCCAGTTCATCGAGCCCATCGCTGCGCCCGGCCTGGGGCATCAACGACAGCGAATAACTGACTTCCAGCATGCGCGCCAGGTTCTCGGCGCGCTCAAGATAGCGGGACATCCAATACAGATCTGCGGCGGTTCTACTCAACATACTCAGCCCTCCACCACCCAGGTGTCTTTGGTTCCGCCGCCTTGCGACGAGTTGACGATCAGTGAGCCTTCCTTGAGCGCTACACGGGTCAGGCCGCCGGGCACCAGGCGGGTTTCCTTGCCCGAAAGCACGAACGGGCGCAGGTCGATATGCCGCGGCGCGATGCCGTTTTCGACGAAGGTCGGGCAGGTGGACAGGCTCAGGGTCGGCTGGGCGATATAGGCATGGGGACGCGCCTTGATGCGCTGGCGGAAGTCCTCGATCTCGGCAGCGCTGGAAGCCGGGCCCACCAGCATGCCGTAGCCGCCCGAGCCCTGGGTTTCCTTGACCACCAGGTGTGCAAGGTTGGCCAGCACGTGGGACAGTTCATCCGGCTTGCGGCACTGGAAGGTCGGTACGTTTTGCAGAATGGGTTCTTCATCCAGGTAAAAGCGGATCATTGCCGGTACATAGGGGTAGATCGACTTGTCGTCGGCCACGCCGGTGCCGATGGCGTTGGCCAGTACCACGTTGCCCGCGCAATAGGCGGCAACCAGGCCGGGCACGCCGAGCATCGAGTCGGGGTTGAACGCCTGCGGGTCGAGGAAGGCGTCATCGATGCGCCGGTAGATGACGTCCACCGCCTTGGGGCCGTCGGTGGTGCGCATGAATACCTTGAGCTCGTGCACGAACAGGTCGGCGCCTTCCACCAGCTCCACGCCCATTTCCCGGGCCAGGAAGGCATGCTCGAAGAAGGCACTGTTGAAGCGCCCGGGGGTGAGGACCACCACGTTGGGGTTGTCCAGGCGGCTGGCGCTTTTCAGGGTCTTGAGCAGCAGGTTGGGGTAGTGGTCCACCGGCGCGATGCGCTGCCTGGCGAACACTTCCGGGAACAGGCGCATCATCATCTTGCGGTCTTCGAGCATGTAGCTGACGCCGCTGGGGGTGCGCAGGTTGTCTTCGAGTACGTAGTAGGTGCCGTCGCCGTCACGCACCAGGTCGACGCCGGAGATGTGCGAGTAAATGTCGCGGTGCAGGTCCAGGCCAACCATTGCCTTTTGATAGCCCTCATTGCCCAGCACCTGGTCTGCCGGGATGATCCCGGCCTTGATGATGCGCTGGTCGTGGTAGATATCGGCGAGAAACATGTTCAACGCGGTGACCCGCTGGATACAGCCGCGCTCGATCACGCTCCATTCGCTGGCGGGAATGCTGCGCGGGATGATGTCGAAGGGGATCAGGCGCTCGGTGTCCTGCTCGTCGCCGTACAGGGTGAAGGTGATCCCGGCGCGGTGGAACAACAAATCCGCTTCACGGCGACGCTGGGCCAACAGTTCCGGCGGCGTATTGGCCAGCCAGCGGGAGAAATCCTGATAATGCGCACGGCAGGCGCCGTCTGCGTCATTCATTTCATCGAAGAAAGATCGAGCCATTCCAGTACCTTGTCAGTGCCCAGCCTTGCTTGGTTGGCAGCTTGCTTGGGTGGCACTGCCGCTAAAAAACGCTTTTCTTATGAGCCTGTGGCTAAGGGTGCCAACAGGCCTGGTCCTTACTTTCTTATGGAGTCGGCTCTGGGTCGGGGGGTAACGAATGCTCCTGTTTACCGGCGGATGAATGGATTAAGCAAGGCGTGTGCCGTAACGGCCGTCAATACCGGTAAATCCTCTGTAGGAGCGAGCTTGCTCGCGAAGAACTCAAGAGCAATGGGTTTAACCAGATTGGCGCGTCATCGTTGACGATCTTCGCGAGCAAGCTCGCTCCTACGGGGGGCGCAGGGTGCTCTGATTTGGTGCGCGACGAACTTGAACTTCACCCTGGCCCGCCTCTTCTAATGAGCCTTGAAACCGTATGGAGCGCCATCGTGCCCAGAATCATTTCGCCCAACACCCCGGAAGCGGCGTTGACCGACCACAGCGAGCACAACGCCAAGATCTTCGGTTCGCCCAAGGACCGTCTCGACTTCTATCGTCGCGAGATCCAGTACGAAACCAGTATCCTGGCCAACCGCACCGACGCCTACCTCACCGCCCAGTCATTCCTGGTGATTGCCTTCGTCTCCGGAATGGGCAACCTGAACCCGGAGTGGGGCAAGTTGTTCACCCTGGTGGTGCCGGTGATTCTCGCCGCCCTGGGTATTCTCAGCTCACTCAACGCCTGGCCCGGCATCCGCGCGGCCTACGAGATCATCGATCACTGGCACTACAAGCAGAGCGAGCTGCTGCGCAGTGAGCCGGTGATGGGCATGGCCTACGATGAATCGCCGTTGTTTTCCGAAATGGAGTCAACCCACAAGGGCTATCGCAAGTCACTGCTGTTTTCCATGCGGGCGCCGTGGTTGTTCATGGTGTTCTGGCTGGTGTTGGGCATCTATGCTTTTTACATCCAGGTCGACAACCCACTGCGATGAGCAATTGGACGGAACTTCCCCCGTTAACCCAGCGCCTTAGCTGTACGGGGTACAGATTCCCCACAAGCCTGCAATGAGGTGCGCCATGACCACAGATAACGATCCCCAGACCACTAACCGCAACGACCCGGCGATCGACGCTGGCAAGCCGGGCCCCGGCACTGCTGCCGATGCGCCCAAGGACCCGACGCCGGCAAGCGACCCGGGTGCCGAAGAAAACGACTACAGTCCAGACTTCAAGTCTGAGCCTGAGCACAAGCCTGAAACCGACGCCGATATCGATACCCAAGGCGGTTAGAGGAGAGAGTCATGTCAAAAGAAGTGGACGAAGAACTCAACGATCCGGGCAATGAAGACCCGGGCTCATTGATGGACGATGCCGAGGTGCCGCTCAACGATCTGGATGACGCGGCGGACCTCGGCAACACAGAAAATCAGGACTGATCCGGCGACGGGCCCGGGGGAATGCAGTGTTAATCCCCTGGCGCGGCCCAGGATTCAATTTTTTTGCGCGGCGCGCCGTTCGTACCACACCAGCATGGGCTGGGTGCTCAAGCCATGCACCATCACGCTCAACGCAATCACTGACAGGGTGAGGTTCACCGCCACGGCGCTGCTGGTGCCGATCAGCCCGTGGTTGAGGGCATAGAACAGATAGTAGATGCTGCCGATTCCGCGAATGCCGAACCAACTGACCAAACTGCGTTGGCGACGGTCCATCAGCCTGCCCCAAGGCATGGCGAACACGCTAAGCGGGCGAATCACGCAAAACAGTAACGCGGCCAGCCCCAGCGCGCGCCAGTCCCAATGGCTGACCAGCACGATACCCAGCACCGTCACCAGGAACACCTCCATGGAGCGCTCCACCAGGCTGCCGAAGGCGAGCATATCGCCCATCATTACGCCGGCCGCGATCTGCGTGTCCTGCAATTGGCTGACATCACCATGCAGGGCTTGTTCAGGCTCGATCTCCAGGTGGCCCACCACCGGCTGCGCCAGATGCTCGGCGGGTGTCTGGGCGTAACCGGTGGATTTGAACTCGGCCTGGCGCAGCCCCAGGCCCGCCGCGAACACCGACAGGAAGCCATAGCCGCCGATGGCTTCGGCGCTCACATAGGCCAGGGCGATCAGCGCCAGCGTGAGGTAGTCATTGGGTGACAAGGTGCTGTCGGCATTGATCAGGCGCATGCGCAAGGTCACACGACCGATGCCACGCCCCATCCAGTAACCCGTCAACAGCCCGGCCGGCACCGCCCATACCAGGTTTTTCAGCACCCAGCCGCCGAGCCAGTCGCCATCGAAACCGCCATGCTGCATGAACAGCAGGCCGAAGATCACAAAGGGAAAGGCGGTGCCGTCGTTCAGACCGGCTTCCCCGGACAGGCCGAACCGCAGCGGGTCGTAGTCCTGGGCGTTGTTGACCTGAACCAGGCCGGCCAGTACCGGGTCGGTGGGCGCCAGCATCGCGCCCACCAACAGCGACGCCCCCCACGACAACTGGAACAGGTAATGCAGCGCCAGGCAGGTGCCGAGGATGGTCAGCAGCATCACCGGCCCGGCCATGCCAAAAGCGATACGCCAGGTACGATGCCTGAGCGGCAGGCGCAGTTTCAGACCGCTGACGAACAGCGAAAACAGCACCGCGACTTCCGTCAGGTGCTCCATCCAGCGAGCGGAACCCTTGACGTCCAGGTGCAACAGGTCCACGCCCAACGGGCCAATGGCGATGCCCAACAGCAGGCACACCGCCGAGGTGGTCACCGGCATCCAGCGCAGGTAGGAAGAGGTGAGGGCGAGGGTGAGCAGCACTGCGCCCAATACGGCCAGCCATAGAATAAATGTCATCGAACGAGTACCGGGGCCGTGGTTTGTGCAGGTTTTGAGGGCGGCTGCAGGGCGCAGGTTCAATGTGATTGCATTCAGTTGCCGCGCACGCCATCGAGGCTTAAATCGACGGCTGTAGCGCAACTATGTGGGAGGGGGCTTGCCCTCGATAGCAGTGTGTCAGTCTCCGAGATGCTGACTGACCCTGCGCTATCGGGGGCAAGCCCCCTCCCACAGGTTTGTGCGGTGTACTGTCAGTCATTCGGTCAACGGCGGCAAACGCCGCTTCACCGGAGTTTTCTTGACAATTGCTGTGTTGGTCTCGGCGTAGGCGTTGAGCCGGTCGAGCAGCGTGTCCAGATGATCCATGGTGCGCACATGCAGGCGGGCGATGAAGCAGTCTTCACCGGTGACCTTGTCGCACTCGGTGAATTCGGGAATCGCCTGGATCTGTCGTTCCACTTCCTGCAACTTGCCGGGCAGGGGACGGATACGCACGATGGCTTGCAGCAGGTAGCCGAAGTGCCTGGGGTCGATATCGACGGTGTAGTGGGTCAGCACACCGCGTTCCTCCAGGCGGCGCAAGCGTTCGCCGACACTCGGCGAAGACAGCCCGGTGATGCCGGCCAGGGCCTTGAGGGACAGGCGCGAGTCATCCATCAAGGCGGCGATGAGTTGCTGGTCGATGGTGTCAATCATGGAATCTGCCTAATTAATAAAGGTCATTCGTGGCTGCGGCCTTTTTTAGTCGCTGGAGCGGCTGCGTGCCAGATTGCCATAATTGAGCCTCACTTGAGGAGCATCAATTATGGATACCGCTATCCGTCGCGGAATGTGGGAAATGATCGCCGCCATGCTGATCTCCGGCACCATTGGCTGGTTTGTGCTGGTGTCCGGCGTGTCGGTGATCGAGGTGGTGTTCTGGCGCTGCGTGATCGGCGCGCTGGCGCTGTTGCTGGTGTGCGCCTTGCTCGGTTACCTGAGGCTGGACCTGCTCAGTTGGGCCAGGTTCGGGCTGGCGGTACTCAGTGGCGTGGCCATTGTCGGCAACTGGCTGCTGCTGTTCGAATCCTACTCGCGCGCTTCCATCGCCATCAGTACGGCGGTGTATAACGTGCAACCGTTCATCTTGGTGATGCTGGCGGCGGTGTTTCTCGGTGAGCCGATCACCCTGCGCAAAATGACGTGGCTGAGCGTGGCGTTCCTGGGCATGCTGGCCATTGTCACGGCCCATGGTGAGCAGCCGGGCGGCGGCGACTATCTGGCAGGCATCGCACTGGCCCTGGGCGCGGCTTTTCTGTATGCGGTTGCCGCGCTGATCATCAAGCGGCTCAAGGCGGTGCCGCCGCATTTGATGGCGTTGATCCAGGTGAGCACCGGTGCCGTGTTGCTCGCGCCGCTGGTGCCCTGGGATCGTTTGCCCGCATCGACCGATGCCTGGGCGGCGCTCGCGACCCTGGGCCTGGTGCACACGGGTTTGATGTATGTGTTGTTGTACGGGGCGATACAGAAGCTACCGACCGCCATGACCGGCGCGTTGTCGTTCATCTACCCGATTGCGGCGATTTTCGTCGACTGGATCGCGTTCGGCCATCGCCTGGGATGGCTCCAATGGCTGGGTGTGGCGGCGATTCTGTTGGCGGCGGCGGGGTTGCAGCGGGGCTGGTGGTGGCCGCGTAACCTCGTTAGGAGCGAGGGGAACGCCTAGTTCTTGCTCGCGAAGAACGTTAACGATAACGCAGCGCATCGGGTCGACACGCGGCGTCCTTACGTTTTTCGCGAGCAAGCTCGCTTCTGCAGAGGGTCAGTGCGTGCCCTGAAAGATGACGTTTTCCGGGTTGAAATGCTCGACGGCGCTGCCCGGCTGCGGCAATCCGAGGATATGCCCCTTGATCTTGCCGACCACATGCATCTCGCACGGTTTGCAGTCGAACTTCAGCGTCAGTACCTCGTCGCCATGGATCAACTGCATCGGCGCCACTTTGGTCTTCACGCCCGTGACGCCCTTGGCCTGTTTGGGGCACAGGTTGAACGAGAACCGCAGGCAGTGCTTGGTGATCATCACCGGTACTTCGCCGGTTTCTTCGTGGGCTTCGAAGGCTGCATCGATCAGCTTCACCCCGTGACGGTGGTAGAAGTCGCGGGCCTTCTGGTTGTAGACGTTGGCCAGGAACGACAAGTGCGCGTCCGGGTACACCGGCGGCGGCGAGGTCTCGGCCTTGCGCCCGCCACGCGGGTGCAAGGCCACGCGAGCGGCGGTCAGTGCCTCGATCACTTCACGGCGCAACGCCTTGAGCTGCGAGTTGGGGATGAAGAATGCCTGCGGCGCATCCAGCTCGATCCGGGTGGCGTGGTACTCGGTGGTGCCGAGCTGGCCCAGCAGGTCGCGCAGCGTGTCCAGGGCCTGTTCCGGCTTGTTGGCCACGCCGAACGGGCCGGGCAGGGTGACGCTGGCGCTGATGCCTTCTTCGCTGGTGGCGGTGACGTCCAACTGCGCTTCACGCAGGCGCGCCACCCATGACAGGCCTATACGGCGCTCGGCCGAGGTCTTGAGCAGCGCCTGTTGCCAGTTGTGGTCCAGGTTGCGGTTCAACGGGTGATTGGGGCGCAACTGATGCAGGCCGGCCGGCATTTCGTTGGGTTCGACGCGGTAGCGATAGCGCTTCTCGCCGTCTTCCTCGAATTCGCCCTTGGGTTCGGCGATGTTGGCGCGGAAACCTACCACTTCACGCTTGACCAACACATTGAGACCGTCGCCGTTGGACAGCGGCTCATGGGTGATGACCTGCAAGTCGCGCTTGCCGGCCTTTTCCACCACGCCCACCGGCAGGCCGGTGAAGGTCGGGGTATCGAAGGCACCGATGTCGATCTTGCGGTCGCTGACAAAGTAGTCGGTACTGCCACGGTGGAAGGTTTTTTCCGGGTCGGGCAGGAAGAAATGCGCGGTACGCCCGCTGGAGGCGCGAGCCAGGTCCGGGCGGTCTTCGAGGATCTCGTCAAGGCGCTGGCGGTAGTAGGCCGTGATGTTCTTCACGTAGCCCATGTCCTTGTAGCGGCCTTCGATCTTGAACGAACGCACGCCGGCTTCGACCAGCGCGCGCAGGTTGGCGCTCTGGTTGTTGTCCTTCATCGACAGCAGGTGTTTTTCAAAGGCGACCACGCGGCCCTGATCATCTTTCAAGGTATACGGCAGGCGGCACGCCTGGGAGCAGTCGCCACGGTTGGCGCTGCGGCCGTTCTGCGCGTGGGAGATATTGCACTGCCCGGAGAACGCCACGCACAAGGCGCCATGAATGAAGAACTCGATAGCCGCATCGGTCTCATCGGCAATGGCGCGGATCTCTTGCAGGTTCAGCTCGCGGGCCAGTACCAGTTGGGAGAAACCGGCCTGGTCGAGAAACTTTGCCCGGCCCAGGGTGCGGATATCGGTCTGGGTACTGGCGTGCAGTTCGATGGGTGGAATATCCAGCTCCATCACGCCCAGGTCTTGCACGATCAGCGCATCCACACCAGCGTCATAGAGCTGGTGGATCAGCTTGCGAGCCGGCTCCAGCTCGTTGTCATGCAAGATGGTGTTGATGGTGGTGAACACGCGGGCGTGGTAACGACGGGCGAATTCCACCAGTTGAGCGATATCGCTCACCTCGTTACAGGCGTTGTGAAGGGCGCCGAAGCTTGGCCCGCCGATATAAATGGCGTCGGCGCCATGCAGGATAGCCTCGCGCGCGATGGCCACATCGCGGGCAGGGCTGAGCAATTCCAGGTGATGCTTGGGCAAGGACATAGTTTTTTTAGTCAGGCTTGTCACGGTCGAGGCGCGCATTGTAGCTGTGAAATGCCGGACCGGCATCTACCACTGGGGTGTGAGCGCAGCGTGTGACCAATGTGGGAGGGGGCTGCTCCCAGTGGCGGCCTCCCAGCCGACAGCTACTCACTGACACGCCTCGGTTCAATGTGGGAGGGGGCTTGCCCCCGATGGCGGCCTCCGGGCCGACCAGGATGCTGGATCAGACCGAGTACATATCCG
>NZ_CVTV01000062.1:73182-195268 GCF_900004865.1 Pseudomonas sp. 37 R 15
CGGCTAACCCGGCGTCCTGCCGGGTTGCCCACGGATTCAAGCCTGCGTTCGGCCAGCGTGGTTTAACGGGGCGCCTGAGATCAAGATCAAAAGCGCGGCGGCCTTAGAGCCGACCGGTATTTTGTGTCGATCCCGTTCCAAATGTGGGAGGGGGCTTGCCCCCGATGGCGGTGTATCAGTCACTGATGCACTCACTGACTCTTCCTCATCGGGGGCAAATCGAATCGTCGCACCGCCGCTCCCACATTTTCTACAGCCCCCTCAGGTATCAGGCCTTGGCGGCCATTGCGGTGACTTCAACCCGCATGCCTTTGACGGCCAGTTCGGCAACGCCTACTGCCGCGCGTACCGGCCAGGGTTTGGCGAAAAAGCGCTTGTACACTTCGTTGAACGCGGCCCGGTCAGCCATGTCGGTGAGGTAGATGGTCAGGTGCATCACCCGGTCCATGGAGCTCCCGGCTTTTTCCAGGGCGACTTTCAGCGCTTGCAGGGTGCATTCGCTTTGCCGCGTGATATCGCCCAGTTCCAGACTGCCGTCGGCGTGGGTTGGAATCTGGGTGGAAACCAGGATGCCGTTGAAGCCGATCACGTCGCAGGAGATGGACTCCGCATCCGGATCAGGGGTGAACTGTAGATCGTGGTTTGCCATGAAAACCTCTCGCGTTGGCGTAAACGTTGCCGGGCAGTCTAACCATTGAGGCCCTGCGGGTCACGATGGCGCCCAGTAGTTTTTCTGACGTCAAAAAAGAAAACTCCATCCCGGGTAAAGTCACTTAAAGCCGCGCCGATAGCGTGTTAGACACCGATTCTCCGCATGGCTGAGGGCGACATCATGTTCAACGCGAAACTCAAACAAGAACTGGCGGCCAGGACGGTCGAAGTCGATGAGTACAAAGGACTGATTGCTGCACTCGAACGCTCCATGGCCGTCGTCGAATTCGACCTCAACGGCAAGGTGCTGCGTGCCAACGATAATTTTCTGAATACCCTGGGCTACAGCCGCGAGCAATTGGCCGGCAAGACCCATCGCGATTTTTGCTCCCCCGCCCTCATCAGCAGCCCGGCCTACGCTCAATTATGGAGCGACCTGCGCGCCGGCAAGTTTGTGTCCGGCACCTTCAAGCGCGTGCATAGCAGCGGCGCGACCATTTGGCTGGAGGCCAGCTATAACCCGCTGCTGGATGAGCGTGGGCAGGTGCTGAAGGTGGTCAAGTACGCGCTGGATGTCACCGCCAAGGTCGAGCAGGAAGCCGCCACCCGCAGCAAACTCGCCGCACTGGACCGGGCGATGGCGGTGATCGAGTTCGATTTGAGCGGCCAGGTGCTGGACGCCAATGCCAACTTCCAACACGTCATGGGGTATTCGCTGGCGGAACTCAAAGGTAAGCATCACCGTTTGTTTTGCGAGCCGAGCCTGATCAACAGCAGTGAATACGCTGATTTCTGGCGACGTTTGAACAACGGTGAGTTTTTCACCGGTCAGTTCAAGCGACTCGGCAAACACGGCCGGGTCCTGTGGCTGGAGGCCAGTTACAACCCGGTCTACGACGGCGACGGCAAGTTGGTCAAGATCGTCAAGTTCGCCAGCGATATCACCGAGCGCGTCGAGAAGTTCGAGGAGGACTCGCGCGGGGCGTCGCGGGCTTATCATATTTCATCGGAAACCGAACGCTTTGCCGAGCACGGCACTCAGGTCATTCAGGATACCGCCACCGAGATGCGCCGCATTGCCGACAATATCGGCGCATCGGCGCGGCTGGTGGGGCAGTTGGGCGATCGCTCGGAACAGATCACCGCGATCGTCAATACCATTCGCGGGATTGCCGACCAGACCAACCTGTTGGCGCTCAACGCCGCCATTGAGGCTGCACGCGCCGGTGATCAGGGACGCGGCTTTGCGGTGGTGGCCGATGAGGTCAGGCAACTGGCGGGGCGTACCAGCCGCTCCACTGCGGAAATCGCTGAGATGATCGGCATGATCCTGACCGAAACCCGGGATGCCGTGAGCAGCATGAACGCTACCCAGGAAGGTGCGCAGCGCGGGGTGAGCCTGGCCGATCAGGCCGGATCGGTGATTTTGCAGATCCGCACCAGCACCAGCGATGCGGTGCAGGCGGTGAGCATGTTTGCGTCCAAGCTGGACGAGTCGGAAGTTATTCCAAAGGCCGCAGTGGGCTGGGTGGGTTGATGCTGATCCACTGAAAGCGCGCGCCGGTACTGATCGCCAGGACCAGCACCGGCGCGGTCTTTACTCTTTCACATCCATGAACTCTTCAGCCCACGCCACATAGCTTTCCGGCAATGTGTAGGTGTGGGTCAACTCCGTGGCGCTGAGGTTCGAGGTGCTGTGGGTGAGCTGGCGTTGCGCACGCAGGCTGTCGTAAGTGGCCTTGATCGCGGCAAAGTAGGCGCCATGCCCGGCCACCACAATACGCACGCCCAGGCTGGCCAGGCGCTCGCTGTCATGCAGCTGCGGGTTGCCGTAGGTCACCAGCATCAGCGGTACCGT
The DNA here is from genome assembly GCF_900004865.1 of Pseudomonas sp. 37 R 15. Taxonomy (NCBI): domain Bacteria; kingdom Pseudomonadati; phylum Pseudomonadota; class Gammaproteobacteria; order Pseudomonadales; family Pseudomonadaceae; genus Pseudomonas; species Pseudomonas sp. 37 R 15. The sequence goes on from NZ_CVTV01000062.1 coordinate 75,692, forward strand.
GAGCTTTTCGGCGATTTTTTCCAGGTGCTCGAAGTCTTTGACGCCGACCATGCAGATCCCGTCGGCGCCGGCCTTTTCGTAGGCCTGGGTGCGGGCGATCACGTCTTCGGTGGGCAATACGCCGGCGTTGGTGCGGGCAATGATCGACAGTTCTGGGTCGACACGCGCTTCGAGGGCCGCCTTGACCTTGCCGATGCCTTCCTCGACGGAGATCAAATCCGTGGATTTACGCCCGAATTGCGCAGGCAACAGGGTGTCTTCGATGGTCAGCGCCGCAACGCCGGCACGTTCCAATTCTTCAACCGTACGCATCACGTTGAGGGCGTTGCCGTAGCCGTGGTCAGCGTCGGCAATGAACGGCAACTGCGCGACACGGCCGATACGGGTGGCCTGCTCGACGAACTCACTCAGGGTAATCAACGCAAAATCGGGTGCCGCCAGTACCTGCAGGGAGGCGACGGAGCCGCCGAGGATACCGACCTCAAAGCCCAGGTCAGCCGCGATACGCGCGGACATGGGGTCGAAAACCGAGGCGGTTTCGACACAGATTGGCTTGGCAAGCAGTTCGCGGAAGTTGCGGCGCAGCGCTGAGTGAGAAATCTTGGGCATGGTCTTTCCTGGCTTTGGTCATCGTCAAGTGACGATCAATGTCTATTCGTGGTGGCGCGAGATTACCACGGCGACGGGCAGGGGTTTATGACGTTTGAGCGTTTAGCAGGGAGGGAAGGGGCAACCGAGATAGATCGTTAAAATGCAATGCCTGCATTTTTACAGCATTAGGTTATGCACTAAAGATATTTTACAAGGCATTCTTACAACCTCATCGTAGCCCCCACAACGACCCCCGAGACCGCACGCGCGGATCGACCTGAAGTGCCTCACACGGCATCTGGAGACGAACGTGCGTTACCTGACAACACTGGCGGCCGCACTGGCCACCGCATTGATCTGCCTGGGCGCGCATGCGCAAACGCTGGTAGTAGGCGACCAGAGCTACAACGCCCAGGCCGCGATGGAAGCGGCAGGGGTGCTCGATGACTTGCCGTACACCCTTGAGTGGAAACAATTCACTGCCGGATCGCCGGTGGCCGAAGCGCTCAATGTCGGCAGCCTGGATATAGGCCTGCTCGGCGACGCGCCCGTGTTGTTCCTGGGCGCATTGGGCGCGCCGATCAAGGTGATTGCCGTCAGCCGGCAAAACCTGGCGGGCGTGGCCATTCTGGTGAAACAGGATTCGCCGATCCACAGCCTGGCGGACCTTGCAGGCAAACGCGCCGCCATCTGGAAAGGCTCCTGGAGTCAGCAACTGCTGCTGAGCGCATTGGATAAAGCCGGTGTTGCCCGGGACGCCCTGGAGCTGCGCTACCTCAGTGCACTGGATGCCTCCCATGCGCTGGAAGGCGGTGCGGTCGACGTCATCGCTACCTGGGAACCCTATGTCACCCAACAGGAACGTCAAGGTGCGCGCGTACTGGCGACGGCAGAAGGGTTGATCCCGGCGCAGAGTTTTATCGCCGCCAACGCCACGGCGGTCGAGAGCAAGCGTGCGCCCATCAGCGACTTTCTCCAGCGTCTGAAAAAAGCCCGCGACTGGGCACGCCAAAGTCCGGCCAACACCAATGCCTACGCCGACGCCTGGTCCAGACGCACCCGCGCCGACGCTGATATTGCACGCGTCTGGTTTGCCCGGGCGCGCACCACCGTCGAGCCGCTGAACGCCCAGGCGCCCATTGAAGCGCAGAAGACCGTGGACTTTTTCGCCAGCCAGGGCCTGGTCAAATCGTTCCCGGCCGCCAGCCTGTTCGACCCCTCATTCAGCGCGGCCCTGCAGCCGGCCGTCGCACAAACACAGCCCTGAATACCCCAAGGATTGCCTCTGACATGACCACACGACAGCTCAAACTGGGCGCCTTGACCATGGGCAGCGGTGGCCCGGGCCGCCACAACCTGTGGCTCGATCCGCAATTGCCTGCCGACGCCAGCGTCAACATCGACTGGTATATCGATATCGCACGCCAGGCTGAAGCGGCGCTGTTCGACTTGATGTTCATCGTCGACAGCCAATTCATCACCCCGGGCTCGCCGTCCCATTACCTCAACCGCCTGGAGCCGCTGACATTGTTGTCGGCACTGGCCGTCAGCACGCGGCATATCGGCCTGGTCGGTACGCTGACGACTTCATACAACGCGCCCTATAACGTTGCGCGGCGCCTGGCCTCCCTGGACTTGATCAGCAAAGGCCGCGCCGGCTGGAACGTGGTGACCAGTGGCGACGCCGGCACTGCCGGCAATTACTGCCGTGACGAGCATTACGACTACACCACGCGCTACAGCCGCGCGGCCGAACACGTGCAGGTGGTGCAGGGGCTGTGGAACTCCTACGAGGACGACGCCTTTGTGCGCGACCGTGCCACCGGGCAATTTCTGGACCCGAGCAAACTGCACAGCCTCAATCACCAGGGCGAACACTTTTCAGTGGTCGGCCCATTGAATATCCAGCGCTCACCCCAGGGCCAGCCGGTGATATTCCAGGCTGGGGATTCCGAGCAAGGTCGCGACCTGGGCGCCGCGACAGCCGATGTGATCTTCACCCATGCCGCCAGCATCGAGCAGGGCCAGGCGTTCTACCGGGATATAAAGGGCAGGGCGCTGACCTCGGGCCGTGACCCCGAGCAACTGCTGATCATGCCGGGGGCCGAGGTGTATGTGGGCGACACCGATGCGCACGCCCGCGACATCGAGCAGCATTATCATCAGGTCGACCATAGTTTCGAGCTGGCACTCAAAGAGTTCGGACGTCATTTCGGCTGGCATGACTTCAGCCAGTACGACCTCGATGCACCCTTTCCTCAAGAGAGCCTGGAGGCTGCGCGCAGCAGCTTTTTCACCGCCGCCCAGCGCATTGCCGATCAGGCCCGCGAGAACGGCTTCACGCTGCGCCAGGCGGTGGAGTTTGGTCGGCAACTGCGTCCGGGCGCGTTCACAGGCACGGCCGACACGGTCGCGCAGAAAATGGCGGACTGGCTGCAGGCCCGTGCCGTGGACGGTTTCAACATCTACATCGGGCACCCGGAGCAATTTGCTCGATTTACCCGGGAGGTCATTCCGTTACTGCAGGAGCGGGGCGTTTACCGGACCGCGTATGAAGGGACGACATTGCGCGAGAGCCTGGGGCTGAACATTGCGCCGTTTGCGCGGCGTTAAGTCAGGTGCCGCGAACGCTGAACAGTCACCGCCCCATTTGGCATAACTGCTGTGCGGATCAAGGGATTAATCGGCAGACGCGTCGTGCCTATAGTTCACTCACCCACGCAGCGCATTCAACCGCGCTGCGCAACCAGCCCCGGACTGAGGTGAGCCTGATGAACCGTGAATTCGATCCCGCCCTGAGCGCTATCAACCAAGTGGACGCCGAGTACTTCGAGTACAGCAAGGCGGCCAACCCTATCAGTGCCAATCTCATCCCGCGCATTCCCTATCACAGCTTTCCCGCCTCGCTGTACGACAGCGGCCCTTCGCGCGTGGTACCGCTGGACCTCAGCGACGCCCTGGGCTGTGAAGGCCCGGCGACCGGTCCGGGCTTGTGCGCGAACTTCATGCGGCTTAATCGCGGCGATACGCTCACCTTGCACCCCAACGCCACTTCGCAGGTGTTCTATGTGATCGCGGGAGAGGGCCGTGCGGTTCAGGGTGAGTTAGTGATTGAATGGTCAACGGGCTGCTTTATCGCGCTGCCCGGCCTGCAGGAGGCGCAATTTTGCGCCAGCCAGGATGCGCGTCTCTACTATGTGCACGACGAACCCTTGTTGCGTTACCTGGGCGTGACCGCCAGCGCCGAGCGTTTTACCCCAACCTTGTACCCGGCGGCACTGGCCAACGCGAAGCTGCGTGAAGCAGCCGACGATCCGCGTGCCCAGGACCGCAGCCGCATCAGCATCCTGCTGGGCAACCGCAATTTCCCCCAAACCCGCACCGTGACGCATGTGCTGTGGGCGATGTATGGAATTCTGCCGGCCGGCTCGGTGCAAAAGCCCCACCGCCATCAGTCGATCGCCCTGGATTTCATCATTGACTGCCCGCCCGGTTGCTACTCCCTGGTGGGAACCGAGCTGGAGGCGGACGGGCAGATTCGCAACCCGGTGCGGGTCGACTGGGCGCCTGGCCTGGCCTTCGTGACGCCGCCGGGGTATTGGCATGCGCACTTCAACGAAGCCGACACCGAGGCGTTCCTGATCCCGATTCAGGACGCGGGGCTGCAAACCTACCTGCGTGCCTTGGATATTCGCTTCAGCTGAGTCAGTTCCAGTCCGGTGTCTCGCCCAGGCGCTCAACGATAAAGTCGATAAAACACCGGACCTTGGAAGACACGATGCGCTTGGGCGGGTAGACGAACCACACGGCAAATGCCCGCTCGGCGCCCTGGATGCGCCATTGCGGCAGCCACACCACCAACTCGCCGGCCTTGAGGCTGCGGGCCACCAGCCAGTCCGGCAACAGCGCGAACCCCAAGCCCTGGCGCGCGGCGATCAATTGCGCGTCCAGGTCATTGATCCGGATGCAGTCGCCATGCACCAACGACGCTACCCGGCTGTCGGCGACGAAGGTGATATCGCTCGCGGCCTGTGTGCCCAGTATTGCGGGCACACTGGCAAGATCGGTGGGCGTCGAGGGCGGCGGGTGCTGCATGGCGAATGCCGGACTCACCACCAGGCGGTAGTGGCCGTCGCAGAGTTTGCGCGCTTTGAGCGTGGAATCGGCCAGCGCGCCAATGCGGATGGCGAGATCGACACCGGCATGAATCAGGTTGACCTGGGCGTTATCCAGCACCAGCTCGACGCTGATCTGTGGGTAGCGCAGGCGAAAGTCGCTCAAGGCCGGAAGGATATGATGACGGGCAAAGGCCGGCGGCAGGTTGAGCTTCAACACCCCGCGCGGGTGTTGATTCAACGCCGACGTCGCCGCCTTGGCGTGTTCCAGTTCCTCGAGCACTCTGCGGGCGTGCCTCAGGAACGTCTGGCCACCTTCGGTCAGGTGCAGGGTACGTGTGGAACGGTTGAACAGCGCGATGCCCAGGTCCTGCTCAAGGTCCTTCACGTAGCGTGAAACAGTGGAGGCCTTGATGCCCAGGCGCTCGGCTGCGCGGGAGAAGTTATTGCCTTCAGCGGCTTCGACGAAAGCGGTCAGGGCGGCGAAATAATCCACGGGTGGCCTCGGGGCAGGGCGGGCAGAGGTGCAGGTTGTGGATGTTTGCCTCGTGCTGTCAACTCGAACAGCCAAGCTGGCTGTGGCGGTAATCTGGCTGTGGGAGGGGGCTTGCTCCCGATGAGGGAGTCTCAGTCAATGCATCTTTGACTGGCCCACCGCTAACGGGAGCAAGCCCCCTCCCACATTGCAAGTATTGAAGCTTACCGACGGCAAGGGCGTGGACCTGCTTCTTGAAGTCGCCGGTGGCGAAGGTATCAACGACTCCGTCCAGGCAACCAGAGTGGGTGGCCGCATTGCGCAGATTGGCTTCCTGACCGGGCAAACGGCTAACCTGAAGTTGATGCCGCTGATCTTCCGCCAAACCACCCTGCGTGGCATTGCGGTTGCCCCACGCGCGTCATTCGATCGGATGAACGAGTGCCTCAACACCCATCACATCCGTCCGGTGATCGATCACGTCTACCCCTTCGAACAGGCGCGTGAGGCCTACGAGCACCTGGCGCGCGGCCCATTCGGCAAGGTCGTTATCAAGGTCAGCTAAAATAGGGTTACCAGCGGGGCTCACCATTGATCCTGATCAGGTGTCCTTGCTGGCCCGCTCTGTACCATCAGGCCTCCATCGAAGACCAGGGACGGTTCAACGTGCGTCTCTGGTCGCGCATCTCAAGGACGAGTCAGCCATGCGATCAGTGAAGATCCTTTTATTATCATCGGCATTCAACGGTTTGACCCAGCGGGCCTGGCTGGATTTGCGCCAGGCGGGTCATGATCCCAGTGTTGTCGTGTTCACGGACGAAACCTCCGTGTGTCAGCAGATCGAGGACTCAGGCGCGGACCTGGTGATCTGCCCTTTTTTGAAGGACCGTGTGCCCCGGCAACTGTGGAGCCACCCGCAGCGCCCGGTGGTGATCATCCATCCAGGCATTGTCGGCGACCGTGGCGCCAGTGCGCTGGACTGGGCCATCACCCGGCAGCTCGGCCGCTGGGGCGTCACGGCGCTGCAGGCGGTCGAGGAAATGGATGCCGGGCCGATCTGGTCGACCTGTGAGTTCGACATGCCCGCCAATGTGCGCAAATCCGAGTTGTACAATGGCCCGGTGAGTGACGCCGCGATGGTGTGCATCCGCGACGTGGTGGAAAAATTCGCCAAGGGCTTCGTCCCGGTCCCCCTCGACTACACGCAACCCAGTGTTATCGGGCGTTTGCAGCCGAACATGACCCAGGCTGACCGGACCTTCAGTTGGTTCGATTGCGCAGCTTTCATCAAGCGCAGTATCGACGCCGCCGATGGCCAGCCCGGTGTGTTGGCCAGCCTCCAGGGCGGCCAGTATTACCTGTACGACGCGCACCTGGATTCACGCCAGGGGACGCCGGGAGAAATCCTTGCGGTACAGGACGACGCCGTGCTGGTGGCGACCGGGGATCACAGCGTCTGGATCGGCTCGCTCAAACGCAAGGCCCAGCCAGGGGAAGAAACCTTCAAGCGGCCGGCGCGGCATGTGCTGGCCGAGGGCCTGGCCGGTATTCCGGTGCTTGATAGCGCCATCGCCCGCCAGGCGTTCAATCGGCAGGCCTATCAACCGATCCGCTACCGGGAGTTCGGTCACGTCGGCGAGCTGACGTTTGAGTTCTACAACGGTGCCATGAGCACTGAACAATGCCAGCGGCTGGTGGCTGCGTTGCGCTGGGCCAAGGGGCGAGACACCCAGGTGTTGTTGATCAAGGGCGGTCGCGGCAGCTTTTCCAATGGGGTTCACCTTAACGTCATCCAGGCGGCCGAGGTGCCGGGGCTGGAAGCCTGGGCCAACATTCAAGCCATTGACGATGTCTGCCATGAGCTTCTGACGGCCGGGCAACTGGTGATCAGTGGCCTGACCGGCAGTGCGGGCGCAGGCGGCGTCATGCTCGCGCTGGCCGCCGATATCGTATTGGCACGCGAAGGCGTGGTGCTGAACCCTCATTACAAAAGTATGGGACTGTACGGTTCCGAATACTGGACCTACAGCCTGCCACGGGCCGTCGGCAGTGAAGTCGCGCACAGGCTCACCGAAGAATGCCTGCCCATCAGTGCTCTTCAGGCCCGGCACTATGGAATGATCCAGGACATCGGCCCCCGTTGCCCGCACGCATTCGGCCTGTGGCTCGCGCAACAAGCCGGCAGCGCGCTGAACGATGAGCGATACCTGCTCGCACGCACCCGTAAAGCCACGCTGGATATCGAACAGGTTGAGCGCTGTCGCGAACGGGAGCTGGCACAAATGCAGTTGGACATGGTGCAAGACCGCCAACAGTTTGCGCAAAAGTGCCGCAACTTCGTACTCAAGCGCAAAACCTGCCAGACCCCGCAGCGTCTGATCGCGGCATGGGCGTTGGGGTTCGAGACCGGGTTGCCGGAAAGCCAGAGAGGGATGGTCGGTTAAGCCAGTTGCGATGCTATGCTTGGCGTTTGGCAACAGGATGGCGAGGAAGCTATGAGTCGCCCGCTGTTCATTTCGCTGGACGGGCCCAAGGGCACCGGCAAGACCACGCTGCTGGAAGCGGTGACGGCAGCGCTGAGGGCCGATCATAAAAAGGTCGTCAGGCTGTGCGAAAAAAACAGCGATCCCCACCGGGGTGAAACCATGGGACTGGTCAACCAGCTCGTCCGACATCCCGACCCGGCACTGGAGTGGGCGGTGTGTGAGCGGTTAGCCGATAGCCGTGGCTGGATTTCCAGGCACGTACTGCCTGAACAGCCTTCTGACAGCATCATCCTGATTGACCGCTGGTATCCGTCCGACGCGGCCTTTCGCCGGCTGATTCCGTTTGCGCAGATTCTGCAACTGAACCTCGACCGTCACGTGCAGGTGCCGGACCTGCATGTCGGGGTTGTCACCCACGCGCACACCTCATGGGCGAGGGCAGCGGCACGCCGGCGTGGGCTGAACAGTACGGTGCTGCACACGCTGGAAGAACATGCCGCCTGCACCCATGCGTTCGAACGCGCGGTTGCCGATCACGGTTGGGTTTTATGCCGCAATGAGGGATCGATCGAGGAGGCGACGAGGCAGGTGGTTTGCGCGATAGATAACGTGCTGAGCGGGCGCTAGTGCGGCGCCCGTCAAGGTGACGCTGGCATCGTGTTCCAGTAGCGGTGAGAAATAGTCACCCAAGGTTTCGTAGCGAATTAACGCAAGGACGAACGAGCCAATGGTGCTATTTATTCAGAATCCGATAGAGATGACCTCGCCGGACGCTTACAAAGAATTGAGGATACAGGATGAAAGAAGGCTACCACTCAGTACCTGATGGCATGCTTGCTACAGTGGTCACGTCGCTGTCGATGACGTCGCGCCCTGATTTGAGGCCGGAAACAGCCACACCCGCTTGGGATTTCGAGCGTGTGTTGAATCCTCAACCCGACGCCTACCGTGCGATTTATAAGAATGTTGGAGAAGATTGGCTGTGGTTCAGCCGCTTGGCCATGACCGATGACGGCTTGGACGAAATTACTCATTCGCCTGACGTGGACATCTACCACCTGCGTGGGCACGACGGCGGCGAAGGGCTGCTGGAGTTAGACTTTCGTCAGCCAGGCTCGTGCGAGCTGGCTTTTTTTGGTCTATCGAGTCCGTTGATTGGAGGGCCAGTTGGGCGTTGGCTGATGAACCGTGCTATCGAGCGCGCCTGGGCACGGCCTATCGAACGGTTCTGGGTTCATACCTGTACATTTGATCACCCCGCCGCGTTGGATTTTTATCGCCGATCAGGCTTCGAACCATTTTCCCGACAAGTTGAAATTTTCCAGGATCCCCGGTTGACTGGGTTGGTCAACGCAAAAGCGGCGCAGCATGTGCCGCTGATACGCGGCGCTACATGCCTTGACGAGCCGCTACCTTGCGCTTGACAGGCCTTGCGGCAAAAGCCTCTCTGCGGCTCGCAAGGTGTATGTGCCTAGCTCAAATCATGCAGATCTCGCCCGAGAGGCTGGGTTAAAGACCATTCAGAAAACCTTACCCTCAAACCCTGGCGCTGCGGTGTGCAGCACATGGGGCCAACGGTATAGATTTTCGCCTCTGGGAAGGGCGCAAGCCTGAGCAATGGCCAAGTCACACCATCGGTTGAATACTGCAAGCGCAGCACACCCCCGGAAACGGTTATGCGAAGCCAAAAATCGTCCGGCTTGCCGGGGAAGCAGCCAGGCGCCCAGTCCGACTGACCTTGGGTCAGCACGCTGCTGATCATAGGGGTTCCGTCATTGATTTCTATGCCTGCCTTGAGCCAAGTCTTCTCATCGAGCCTGACCATCATTCCTGCCTGATCGTACAGCTCGCGCAAGTCAGCGTTGACTCTGACCTGAGCCGTAAAGGCGCCTGACGCCGCAAATCCCAGGAAGTGTCCGCTATCGCGTATGAACCCGTAGTGCGTTTCACGCCAAAAGTCGGTTTGGGAGTCGGTAACCACCTCCAGGGAACCGTCAGTGAAGGCTTGGCAACGGTTCGGTTTATTCAGCCAATCAGCGGTTCGCCAAATTGACGTTTCAACGTCCTGACAGACCTCTGCGGTTTGAGTTGTATCCACCCTGCTGCCTCCAGAATTCATTAGCCGGACCTGCGTTGCAAACCAGGCCTTTCACTGCGCCGGTTCGAAGCTTACCGATGGGTCATTTGGAACGACCGACTCTGCCGATCAGTCTACCTGTATCTACTCATGGCTAAGGTACAGCGCAATGGATAAGACAATCACCGCCGATAAACTGGCCACCACCGACCTTGAGTCAATCAACGAAATATGGCTCGGCGGGACGCATACCCAGCTATGCCTGTGGCGTGGCAAACAAGCCTTCACCCACGAAATGATGAGCGAGGGCACCCACGATCAGAATATCCGACGCCTGTGCTTGCAGTTGGTCAACCCTGACGATCAAGCCGCCGTCGCCAGCATTGAGGCAACTGTGCGCGAACGCCTGAAAAAAATCGGCAAGGAGGGCGAGTTTTATCCGGCTGAGGAAGCGGACACTCATCAATAAAAAAGGGGCGACCATTCATGGGGCGCGCATCGCCCTCGGCGGATACGGGCGGCGAGAACGATCAAGGTTTATTCCTGGAACGAAACGCCGCCACCTTCATCCGGTTGCCGCAGGTCGCCATGCTGCACCAGCGGCGGCGGTGTGATTTGCTCAGGTCATGGAACAGCAGCACGCAGTCGTGGGCCTCGCACTGCCGGACGTATTCAAACTTATCGTGAGTGACCAAGCCCACCAGCGCCTCGGTCACCGGCCCAAGCAGGCTGGCCGGACTGCTGTCCCGAGGATAAGTGGCAGCTCGAAATGCCTTCTTCTCCTGTTCCCATTCCAGCCGGCTCACCGGCTGCCCCGCTTCAAGCACCTGGTTGATCACCGCAAGATCGACGGCAACGCCTGTCATTGCGGCATTCACCACCGCCCTTGAACTCGCGCGAAGCGTGCGAGCGAGCGCCAGCAGCCCACTCGGAGCCTGCAGCTCAACGTGCTCGGGCAACAGCCCCGCTTGCGCCAGCCAACTCATGACGCTGTGATCATCGACGAAACAGTCATGGCGCTGATCACCCACCCCGTACTCGGAGTTGATGAAATCGAGGGCAAGGTTGTCAGCCAGAAAAAGTGCGCCTGAAGCAGTGCTGTTCGGATTCATGGGGCGGCCTGTAACCAATAAATTATGTTTGACAGGTTACCAAATCCGGGAATAACCTTCAAACACCAACTTTAACGGTTACACAGGAAGCCACATCATGACTACGTCCAACGCCTCCATGGCCGCTGCCGGGCTCGCCGCCTCCTTGCTGATGAGCAGCGCTGTCGCCGACAACACAGTGCATTACCGTTATGAGCAGGTCGGTGACGTAAAGGTGTTCTACCGCGAGGCCGGCGACCCCAGCGCGCCGACCGTGTTGCTGCTGCACGGCTTCGCCGGTTCATCCTTCATGTTCCGCGAACTCCTGCCCGAGCTTGCCGACCGCTATCACGTCATCGCGCCAGACCTACCGGCATTTGGCTTCACCCAAGCCCCTCCACGCGGCGAATACGCCTACACCTTCAGCCAACTGGCCAAGACCATCGGCCAGTTCACCGAACAGCTCAAACTCGATAAATACGCGCTGATGGTCCACGACTACGGCGCCCCCGTGGGCTGGCGCATGGCCAGCGCCCATCCGGAGCGGGTGACCGCGATCATTTCCCAAAACGGCAACGCGTACGAAGAAGGCCTGGGCAAAGGATGGGCGCCTATCCAACGCTACTGGCACGCCCCGACCCAAGAAAACCGTGAGGCCCTGCGCGATTTCCCAACCCCCGCCTCGATCAAGTGGCAGTACCTGGAAGGCGTGGCCGACCAAAGCGCGGTTTCACCCGATGGCTACACGCTGGAAGGGCTGCAAGTCTCCCGGCCGGGCAATGCCGACATCCAGCTCGACCTGGTGTTGGACTACGCCTCGAACGTAGCGATGTACCCGGCCTTCCAAGCGTACTTCCGCCAGTACCAGCCACCGCTGCTCGCGGTCTGGGGAAAGAACGACCCATTCTTCCTGCCGGCCGGCGCCGAGGCGTGGAAGCGCGATATTCCCAAGGCGGATATTCGTTTTTATGACACCGGGCACTTTGCGCTGGAAACCCATGGCAAGGAGATCATTCCTGTTATACGGGCGTTCCTCGACAAGAACCTGCGGTGACCAACGCGAACCCTTTGTAGGCGCGAACTTGCTCGCGAAGAACGTCAACGGTAACGACGCGACGCGGGTCTCACGCGTTACGGCCTCGCTCACGCGTTCGGCTGGAATCGCTGGCATTGGCCTGCGCGGCATTGGTTGCGGCAGGAGACGCGTTGACAAGCGCCGTTACACGCGCGAAATACCTTCAGATCGCCAGAGTCTGGTGTGATCACGAACGCTGGGCACTTCTGGCCGATTGATGCCTGCCGTGAGAGGCAACAAACGGCCTGGTGTCTCAGGAACGGCTTAGGGTATCAAGCGTGTCTCGCGTAGTTTGTCGAACACGTCAAAAAATGCCTGATCGCTCGCCTGGTAGGCGGTGAAGCCCATGGCACGGCTTTTCGACATGTCCGTGACCACTTCGATGGGTCGACCCAGGTCTGCATCGGTATGCCATGGGGATATCAGCCGACCGATATCGGCTTCTTTCAGCCCGAATTGCGCGACCATTTGCGTCCATACGGCTTGGTCGTCAGCCATCTGCCTGGCAAGGGGGGAGGGTGAAGCGGGATAATCGGCGGCTGGCACGTCGAAGTATTTGGCGATTCGGCTCCACATCCATTTCCAACGAAAGACATCGCCATTCGTGACGTTGAATGCCTGATTGGCCGCAGCCGGCGTAGTGGCCGCCCACAATTGTTGTTTGGCCAACTGCCGGGCATCCGTCATGTCGGTGAGGCTGTCCCACTGCACGCGTGACCCGGGAAACACAAAGGGGCGATGAGTGTGTTTGCAAATCGAGGCATAGACGGCGAGGGTGGTGGCCATGTTCATCGCGTTGCCTACGGCAACCCCGGTAACGGTATGCGGGCGGTGAACGCTCCAGGTGAAGCCGTCCTTTTCAGCAGCGGCGAAAAGTTCGTCTTCCTGGGCGTAGTAGAAGTTTTCGATGTCCAGACGGCCCTGGTCCTCGCGGAACGGTGTTTGCGGAAGGCTGCCGTTACCATAGGCTTCGAATGGGCCGAGGTAGTGTTTCAGGCCAGTAACCAACGCTACGTGCTCGACGCTCTTGGCCGGCCGGATGGCGGCCAGCACGTTGCGTACCATGGCGGCATTGACACGAATGTTCTCGGCCTCCGTGGCTTGCCGTGACCAGGTAGTAATGAACACATGCGTAGGCTTCAAACCCGCAAGCGCCTGTTCCAGCGAAGCAGGATCCTGAAGGTCTGCCGCAACAGGTATCACGCCTTGCACTGGCGACGGGTGCCTCGAAAGCGCGGCGACCTGCCACTGGTTGTCGATGAGTAACTGGGTGATGGCGCTGCCGACGATGCCGCTGGCGCCCACGACCAAAGCTGTCTGGGTCATACGTTTCTCCTGGATTTAGATCTGGGAGTCCACGTAAGCAACAGAGGTTCAACCTGAACCGGATCCGCATTAGCCTGGCGAGCTGCGCTCAGCGACAGAGTGGTAACTGGCTGGCATCTTGCTTTATGGTTGGCGCCAAATAAAAAGCGAGTCGCACACCGTGAAATTCCATCAAATCAGAGCCTTGGTCGCGATCAACCAGTGCGGCAGCATCAATGAAGCCTCGCAGATGCTGCATGTCACCCAGCCTGCGTTGAGCCGTTCCATCAAAGATCTGGAGCGCGAATTGGGCCTGACCCTACTGCAGCGTTCCTACAAAGGCATGTCGTTGACTGATGAAGGACGGCGGATCATCCGTCATGCCCACATGGCGGTCGAGAGTATGCGGCGGCTGCAGATCGAGGCCGATAATATCCATGACATGGCTGTGGGGGAGGTGGCTGTCGGAGTCACTTCACTGACAGCCATGCTGCCGGGTTTTGAGAAGTGCATCAGTGACTACCAGGCGAAAAACCCCCGGGTGCGGATCAAACTCATCGAGCTGCGCCCCAGCCATATCGTCCAGCGTTTGCGCGACGGGAGCCTGGACTTTGCCCTGACGTCTCAACAAAACACTCAACGTCTGAATCTCGATTGGGAAGCTCTCCACCGGATCAAGGGCACGGTAGTATGTAGTCCGAACAACCCGATGCGGCATTCGCCCTCGTTGCGGCAATTACAGTACGCCAACTGGATCAGCCTAGACGAGGTAGACGACCAATCGTCGCAGTTCTACCAAATGTTTGAGGTCAACGATATTCATCCGCCGCAGAAGGTCATCGAGTGCGCCTCGCTGTTTCTGGCCTTGCGCCTGGTCGAGAATGCCGACGCGTTCATGACCCTGAGCAATCTTGCGTTGGGCAGTGCACTGCCGCCGGGACGGGTACCGGAACTGGTCCTCGTCGAAGTCGAAGAGGTCATCCCCGAATACCCGATTTATCTGGTGTGCGTTGACCGCCACTCGCTGACGTCGCCGGCGAGAGATCTGTTCTACGGTCTTAAATCCAAGCTGGCGGCTGAGTCGTCGGCAGAACCGACTTACTAGAAGTGATAGTACATGCCGACGGCCAGGTTACTGGGGTCGCCACCGATTTGCTCGAGGGGGATTCCCGCATAGCTGATAGCGGATTCGGGGCGGTTATTGATCAAGGCGACTCGACCATAGATGGCCCAATTCTTTTTCAGGAAATGGTCGTAGCCGAGCATGATCCCGATGGCGTCCTTGCCGCCGAATTCGATGTCGCGCTTGACCAGTGCCATGCGCGCCACATCGGCTTTGCCAACGGGCGCGGAAAGGCCCAACGTCCATGCGCTCATGCTCGGTGTGGCGTGGTAGTCGACGTCCTGGCGCTGCCAGGTGACATTGGCAGACAGCGGCCCGAAGTCATAAAACGCCGAAGCGCTTTTGAAGTAGTTGTGGGTCTGCCGCTTACGGTCGCCGTCGTCCCATGGATCGCTCAAGTAATCATTGAATGAGCCCAGCAAAATCCACCGCGCATTGCTGTACTGAACACTCATGCCTTTGCCGCGCACGGTTTTGCCGGAGCTGGCGGTATCGTTCAGGCCCAGGCTCACGGCGGTGGCCACGCTGAAACCGGCGAATTTGGGCGTGGTGTAGGCGAGGGTGTGCTTGGGTCGCATATCCAGATAATAGGCACCGAGCCCGGCGGGCGGGCTGGTCAGGTAGGTATAGGGCGAACCGTAGGTGGCCAGAAACGGATCAGCAAATGTCGGCGTGCCCATGCCATAGGTTTTACCGAACTCCAACTTGCCGTACTCCCGCGAACGCAGCGCCGCCACTGCCAGGCGTAGTGTGCCGACCTGCTTCCAGTGCTCGCTCAGCGCTTGGCCATTGAGGTTGAAACCTTCCTCGACGTCGAACTCCAGCACCGTGTCAGGGTTGAGTGCCTTGCGCATGTAAAGCCCAAGCTTGTTGGTCCAGGCGCCGCCTCCCGCGACTTTGGTCCCGGAGTGATGGCCCGAGTCCTGATAATTAACAAATGCGTCGAGCGTGCCGTAGACATTGAGCTTGTCGGTATAGCCCTTATCGACGTTGTAATAGCCAAATCCCGGCGCTACTCGGGCAATGGCAGGGAATCCCTCAGCCTGGCTACACGTCGGTAGCCCGAGCCCCAAGAGCAAAGCGGTCAATGAACAATTGCGCGCGGCGGACATAACCATTTCAGACGCTCCGTAGACGTGATGGCTGATGGGTCGCAGCCTCCACGAAAATAAAAACCGGCGGAAATGGTCAATTTTGCATGGGTATGCCTACTGGTTAATTTGCTGGGGAATGACCGATGCAATGAGGGCGGCAGGCGTCTGCAAAGATCACAAAAAGAAGCCCGACTACTTCGATTCGGCGACTGCATGCGTCTGAATAATGGAAGCCATTGGTGCGATACCCGTCATCAAGCCCTCGCGCGGCACCGTTGTAGGGCGCATTCAAAGGACGTGACGCAATCAAGTTAACCATTGGTTAATTGCCTGCAAAAAGCGCAAGTGATTCGTCTTCGGAGTTCCCCGATAGTTGGTCTCGCATAACGCCAATAAGAAATCGGAGCGTGCCATGACGACCCTGCATTCGGACACTTCCCTGGCCAACGGAGGAACGATGCGTTCCAATCCGGCCACATCCAACTCAAGAAAAGCCACGGTAGCGTGCGCCCTGGGCAATGCCCTGGAGATGTACGACTTCACGATCTACAGCTTTTTTGCCGTGATCATCGCCAAGAACTTTTTCCCGGCCCAGTCGCCGATCGCGTCATTGCTGATGTCGTTGACGGCGTTCGGGGTGGGCTTTCTGATGCGTCCGGTAGGGGCGATGGTGATTGGCCGTTTCGCCGACAGGAAAGGGCGCAAGGCCGCGCTGACGCTGACTATTGCACTGATGACACTGGGTACAGCGCTGATCGCATTCGCCCCCACTTATCAGCAAGCAGGAGTATTGGGCACTGTTCTGCTGGTTATCGGCCGGCTGACTCAAGGTTTTTCTGCCGGTGGAGAAGTCGGAACCGCCTCGGTGTTGATGATGGAATCGTCGGCGACGAAAAATCGTTGCCGCAACGTCAGCTGGCAGGCTGCGAGCCAGGGTTACGCGGCGCTGGTAGGGGCTGGAATCGGTCTTCTCCTTAGCAGTGTCATGACCACGCCTGACCTGGAAGCGTGGGGTTGGCGTATCCCTTTTGTCATTGGTTTGCTGATTGGCCCTGTCGGCTGGTACATCCGCCGCTGCCTGCCGGAAACCCTCGAGGCGCCCGCCATCAGCTCTTCACCATCCACAGTGCACAAACTCCGCTGGCGCGAGGTCATTGATTTGCGCAATACCGTACTCGCCACCGGACTGATGGCGAGCGCAACCATCAGCATGTACCTGTTCATTTTCTACATGCCGGCGTATCTGGTCAGTGCACTGCATTATGCGCAACGCAGCGCATTGGCGATTGCCTGTGCTTCTGCCGCGTGCCTGGCGATCATCACGCCGATAGCAGGGCGCTACGCTGACCGCCACGGCCTGCGCAAAAAACTGCTGGTCTGGACGATCACCTTACCGGTTATCGCAGCATGGCCCGCGCTATGGCTGTTGTCGCATACCACTGACTTGTACATCGCGATGCTGATCGTCGCGCTTCTGGTACTGCCCGGGTGTGTGGGCTCGGGGGCATTTTTCGCGATGATCATGGAAGGCTTTGCCAAGCAGCACCGAGCGCTCGGCACCTCGGTGAGTTACAGCTTCGGCGTCACTCTGTTCGGCGGCTTCTCGCCCTTGATCGCCACTTGGCTTACCTCGGCACTAAACACACCCACGGCCCCGGCGTTCTACCTGCTTGTCGGCGGAGTAATCAGCCTGTGCTGCCTGAAACTGTTTCCGGAAAATATTGGACGAGACTGACCCATGCGCAATCAACAGAACCAATCAGCGTTGAACCAAACCGAATTGCAAAGTTTCATTACCTTGCGCAAGCAAATTCACGCTGCGCCTGAACTGGGCGGCGAAACACCAAACACCGCTGAACTGGTCGCCGCCAAACTGACGCAATGGGGCTATCAGGTGCATCGCGGTATCGGCGGACATGGCCTGGTCGGTGTCCTGAAAAGAGGCGAGAGCACACGCCGTATCGGTCTGCGCGCCGATATGGACGCGCTGCCCATGCAAGAAAAAAACACCTTTGCGCATGCCAGCCAGATTGCCGATCGCATGCATGCTTGCGGGCATGACGGGCACACCGCGATCCTGCTCGCGGCGGCTTATCGTCTGGCAACCCACGGCGAATTCAACGGCACCCTGAATTTAATTTTCCAACCGGACGAGGAGGGCTTGTGTGGGGCCAAGGCGATGATCGACGACGGCCTGTTCCAGCGATTTCCCTGCGATGCGATTTTCGCGCTGCATAACATGCCTGGTTACCCCTTGGGCACGGCTGTGGTTCAGGCGGGGCCGACCATGGCGTCCTCGCAACGTGTATCGCTGCGCATCACCGGCCAAGGTGGACACGGCGCCATGCCAGAGAAATCGGTTGATCCATTGCCTGTCGTAGCCAGCCTGATCAATGCGATCCAGACCATCAAGTCGCGCAACCTCGGCCCGGAGGAATACGCGGTCATCAGCATCGGCATGCTGCAGGCCGGGAGTGTTTACAACATCATTCCTGATGAGGCCAGCATGCTGATCAGTGTGCGTACCGACACCCCGCAGACACAGCAAAAGATCAATCAGCGACTCGAACAGATCGTCCGCGGTCACGAGCAATCGTTCGGCGTGAGCATTGACCTGGAAATTACCCCGCTGGCCCCCGCCCTAATCAATGACGAGACCGAAACGCAACGAGTGCGCGAAAGCCTTGCACCACTCTTTGAACCTGGCCACCTGCAAAGCCGCGGACCGAAGGTAATGGCCACCGAGGACTTCGCCTGGATGCTCACGGAAGTGCCAGGGTGCTATTTCTTGCTGGGTAATGGTGAGGGCGAGTTTCACGGCTGCTCCGTGCACAACCCGCACTACGACTTCAATGATGAGCTGATCCGGTTGGGCGCCGATTGCTGGGTAAAACTGGTGGAAGATTTTCTCGCCTGACCGCCCTGATTAGCCTCAAAACATTGTTCAAGGAAAATTCATGTTCAAGAAAAGCCTGTCCCTCGCTGATTTCGATCCAACATTGGCCGCCGCTATTACCGACGAGTCCCGACGTCAGGAGCGACACATTGAGCTGATTGCTTCGGAGAACTATGCCAGCCCACAGGTGATGCAGGCGCAAGGCACCTTGTTGACCAACAAGTACGCCGAAGGCTATCCCGGAAAACGCTACTACGGTGGTTGCGCCCACGTCGATGTCATCGAACAACTGGCGATTGATCGGGCCAAACAGCTGTTCGGTGCAGATTATGCCAACGTCCAGCCACACTCAGGCTCGTCGGCCAACAGTGCCGTTTACCTTGCACTTATGAAGCCCGGCGACACGTTGCTAGGTATGAGCCTGGCGCACGGCGGCCACCTGACTCACGGTGCCAAGGTGTCTGGTTCCGGCAAGCTCTACCACGCCGTACAGTACGGCACTGATGCTGGCGGATTGATTGACTATGACGAAGTCGAGCGCCTGGCCGTCGAGCATCAACCCCGCATGATCGTCGCGGGTTTCTCGGCGTATTCACGCACGCTCGACTTCCCACGCTTTCGGGCCATTGCCGATAAAGTCGGGGCGTTGCTGATGGTTGATATGGCACACGTGGCGGGGCTGGTGGCGGCGGGGTTGTACCCGAGTCCGTTGCCTTACGCTGATGTGGTGACCAGCACCACGCACAAAACGCTGCGCGGCCCACGCGGAGGGCTGATCCTGGCCAGAAGCAATGCCGAACTTGAGAAAAAACTCGACTCGGCAGTGTTCCCCGGTAGTCAGGGCGGGCCATTGATGCAAGTTATCGCCGCTAAGGCCGTGTGCTTCAAGGAAGCGGCGCTGCCGACATTCAAGACCTACCAGGCAAGTGTCATCGAGAACGCCCAAGTCAAGGCGCAAACCTTTATCGAGCGGGGTTATGACGTCGTCTCCGGAGGTACCGACAACCACCTGTTTCTGCTCAGCCTGATTCGCCAGGGCATTACCGGCAAGGACGCCGACGCTGCGCTGGAACGCTGCGGCATCACGGTCAACAAAAACGCAGTGCCGAATGATCCCCAGTCGCCGTTCGTGACTTCCGGGCTGCGGATAGGAACGGCGGCGGTGACGACGCGAGGCTTTACGGGGGAGGAGTGCCGGACGCTCGCCGGTTGGATCTGCGATGTGCTTGATCACTTGGGTGATGCTGACGTCGAAGCGCACGTCGCTCGGCAGGTCGCGCAGTTGTGCCAATGGTTCCCGGTTTACCAATCTACTTGCGATTGAGGATCACCTGAGGCTGGAAACCTTGGTGTCAGCGGGTAAACCGATAAGCAAGTCCATCGTCGAATGATGGTAAGTCCCCAATGTTCAGGACGACTTTCGGTTTACCCAATGGTTGACGCAAATGCAGAAAAAAAGAGCGGCAGCCGAGACGAGCATCGAGTTGGATAAACCCCGGGCAAACGCTTCGGGCGCGGTGCTGCTGATCAGTCCGCCGAACACCGCTACGCCGATGACCCCGCCTAATTGACGTGCTGAAGCCATTAATCCAGAGGCCATGCCGGCGTCCTGCTGAGAGACTGCTGACAACATTGAATTGGTAATCGAGGGAACGGACGAGGCGCTGCCGATGCCTACGATCATCAAGGCGACGTTCAAGTACCAGAGCGATGTCTGTGCAGTGACTTGGGACAGAGCCAGGAAACCGACGATCTGAATAAGAAATCCGGTCGTGATGATTTTTGCGGCGCTCACGCGTTTGGCAATCCGGGAGGACACCATCGTAGAGAAGGTCAACACTGCGGTCAGTGGAATAAATGCCAGTCCCGTGCGGAAGGCATCGTAGTGCAGGAACAACTGAAAGTAGATGCTGAACACGAAGACCGTGCCGTAAAACGTCAGGTTGATCGCTGCCCCTGCCAGAGCGGTGGTGGCGAGGATCCTGTTTTTGGCCAATCGGGCTGGAAGCATCGGATGCTTGATCCGTCGCTCGATGAGCACGAAGGCCACTGCACACACGCCGGCGAGCAACAGGATTGAAAGGGTTTCAGTGCTCCAGTCGATAGCACCTGACTCAGTCAGTGCATAGGTCAGAGACGCCAGACAGGCAGCAATACAGATTTGGCCCAGCGCATCCACTTTCTGATCAGTACGAGGCGACTGCGGGGCATGACGCAGGATCAATACCACCGCGAGAATGCCAATCGGTACGTTAAGCAGGAAAATGCTGCGCCAGCCGAGTGACTCAATCAACAATCCACCGATCACTGGACCGGCAGCCAAGGCGATGCCGCCGCACGCGCCCCACATTGCCACGGCCGAACGCCGTTTTTCAGGGTCTTGAAAACTGACTCTGATCAACGTCAAGGAGGTTGGAACCAGCAGGGCGGCCCCGATACCTTGAACGATGCGCATACCAATGAGCATCGCCATGCTGTTTGACAGTCCGCAGCCAATCGAGGCGACTGTAAAAATTACAAACCCCACCGCGAAGATTGTCTTGGCGCCGAACTTGTCACCCCATGCACCGCCGAGAATCAGCAAGGCAGAAAAAGCCAGTGCATAGCTGTTGATCACCCATTGGAGGCCGGTGAGATTGGTGTCGAATGCTGCCTTCAACGTTCCGAGCCCAACGTTGACGACGCTGACGTCAAGCTGGACAACCAAGAAGCCGAGACAGGCTGCAATTTGAATCGCAGCTAAGGAAGTTTTGGGCATATCAGGTTCGCATCAAGAAGAATGGGCCTGAAAGTAACGGTTGACGTGATATGCGTAAATACTAGAATTCGCACACTATCAATGCATATCTGCATGGCTTATGAACTGGGAAGATCTACGTTATTTCTTGGCGATCGCACGGGCCGGAAGTCTTTCAGGGGCTGCCAGGACTTTGCGTGTCAATCAGGCAACCGTCAGTCGCCGGCTCGCTGCGTTGGAGGCCGAACTCAATGTTCGGCTTGTTGACAGGCTCACGCGTGAATCACCGTTGACGGCTATCGGGCAGCAGTTATTGGACGATCTCGTCGAAATCGACTCAAGAGCGTTCGCAATAGAGCGCAAGTGCCTGACTGCCAGCTCTACCGTGCGTTCGAAGGTAACGATCTCGGCGCCGCCTATCCTGTCGAGGCACTTGCTGACGCCGAATGTGGCAATGCTGTGTCGCCTGGATCCGCCAGTGCAACTCTCGATTCTTAGCGACTCCCATGTTGTTTCACTGTCTAGGCTTGAGGCTGATCTGGCACTGCGGCTTGCATCGCCGATCGAGGACACGGACATCGTCCGCAAAGTCGGGGTCATGAAATTTGGTCTCTATGCCGCGCCTGACTATTACAACATCCATGACGAGCACGCCTGGGAATTTGTCGGTTATAACGATCCAGACTTCGACTTTGCCCACAAACGTTGGCTCTACGAAATCATCGGCTCCAGGCGCGTGGCCTGTGAAGTGACCGACTTGAGTCAGCAGTACGACGCGGCGTGCACCGGCATCGCGGTTGCGGGATTGCCTTGCTTCATCGGCGATCCGGATCCTCGGCTGATCAGACTGGAAAGCGATCTGCCCATGCTCGATCTCGATATCTGGGTGGCCATGCATCCTGATCGGCGAAACGACACGGTGATACGCAGGACCGCCGATGCAATCGTGAAGTTACTGGCACCCTGCGGTTTGGGATTGGCCAGCAGTACTCGTTGATCCCGTTTCGCTTGACGCCCAGGGCAAACAGGCGCCCTGATACTCAGTGGTTGATGGCCGTAATGATTGCCAGACAGCGTTGAATCATTGGACTGATGTCGCCAGCCCGGCGACTCAGAATGATCGGCGATACCGCTTCGGAATCCTGAATAGGCGCGTAGGTGAGATCCGCACGATGTTGCTGCTGAACAGAGGCGGGGACCAGCGTGATGCCCAGTCCCGCCGCCACTAGGCCCAGGGCGGTCTGCAGCTCATTAGCCCACTGAGAAACCCGCACGCCCATACCGTGATTCGCAAACAACGCCAGAACATGATCGGCGTAGCTGGGTCTCGGGTTGGCCGGGTACAGCACGAAAGACTCGTGCGACAGACGCTCCAGGGTGATGGTTTCACCCTGCAAACGGTGCCCGGTCGGCAGTACCGCGACCAGCGGATCTTCATAGAGCACTTGCTGGTGGATGACGCCATCGTCGAAATGAATACGACCAAAACCTATGTCGATACGGCCGCTTTTCAGTGCCTCGATTTGCTGAAGGGTGGTCATTTCCTGCAGACCGAGCTCAAGGTCTGAATCGCGGCGCAATTCTCGAATGAGTTCAGGCAGCAGCGCGTAAAGGGTAGACGGCGCGAAGCCTATACCAAGCCATTGCCGCTGCCCCTCACCAATGCGTCGGGTGTTCTCGCACAGCTGCTCAAACTGCTTGAGCAGCATGCCGCTGTGCTCATGGAAGTAGCGGCCCGCTTCGGTCAATTGCACCGGACGTGTGCGCTCCAGCAGTGCTGTACATAAATGCTCTTCGAGTTGCTGAATCTGCCGGCTCAGCGGTGGCTGGGCGATATTCAGACGCTCGGCGGCACGGGTGAAATTGAGTGTTTCGGCCACCGCCTGGAAGTAGCGGATATGTCTGAGTTCCACGATACCTCCGAGGTATGGATAGAGACAAAATGAATATTGGACGCAGTAGATGCGTTGCGCGGATTCTAAGTTACATCAAACAAGATTCCGTGGGTATCGATGCATAGGCATCACGACCCACATCTGAACCTGCGCACAATGGAACCAGAAATGAACGTAACCCGGATCGAGCGCCTTGAGACTATCATCGTCGACTTGCCCACCATTCGCCCGCACAAGTTGGCCATGCATACCATGCAGGGGCAAACCCTGGTCATTCTTCGCCTGCTTTGCAGTGATGGTATCGAGGGCATTGGCGAAGCGACGACTATCGGTGGACTGGCCTACGGCAATGAGAGTCCGGAGAGCATCAAGACCAACCTCGACAGCTATTTCGCGCCGTTGCTGATTGGCCAGGATGCCGAGAACATCAATGCCGCGATGCAGCGTCTGGACAAGGCCATTAAAGGCAATACGTTTGCCCGGTCCGCAGTCGAAACGGCATTGCTGGACGCCCAAGGCAAGCGTTTAGGTCTGCCTGTCAGCGAACTCCTGGGCGGGCGCGTTCGCGATGCACTCGAAGTGGCGTGGACGCTGGCCAGTGGTGACACCGCCAAAGACATCCAGGAAGCCGAGCAGATGCTCGAGCTGCGTCGTCACCGCATTTTCAAACTGAAGATTGGCGCCAACGCGCTGGAGCGAGATCTTGCTCACGTGGTCGCGATCAAGAAAGCCCTTGGCGACCGCGCCAGTGTCAGGGTCGACGTGAACCAATACTGGAGCGAATCTCAAGCGATCAAGGGGTGCCAGGTCTTGGGAGAGAACGGGATCGACCTGATCGAGCAGCCCATCTCCCGGATCAATCGCGGCGGGCAGATTCGTCTCAACCAGCGCAGCCCGGCGCCAATCATGGCCGACGAATCCATTGAATGTGTCGAGGATGCTTTCAGCCTCGCCGCCGATGGCGCGGCGAGTATTTTCGCCCTCAAGATCGCCAAGAACGGTGGCCCTCGCGCTGTCCTGCGCACCGCCCATATCGCCCAGGCGGCAGGCATTGCGCTGTATGGCGGCACGATGCTCGAAGGCGCCGTCGGCACGCTGGCATCGGCCCATGCATTCATCACGCTTGAGCAATTGCAGTGGCAAACCGAACTGTTCGGGCCGCTGCTGCTGACCGAAGAAATTGTCACCGAAGCGCCGGTCTACCGCGACTTTCACTTGCATGTTCCGACCACACCAGGTCTGGGGCTGACGCTCGATGAAGATCGCCTGGCCCGCTTCCGTCGCCGCTAAACCTTGTTATCAGGAGATAAGAAAGATGCTCTTCCACGTAAAAATGACGGTGAAGCTTCCCGTGGACATGGACCCACAGAAAGCCGCGCGTTTGAAAGCCGATGAAAAGGAACTGGCGCAGCGTTTACAGACTGAAGGCAAATGGCGGCACCTGTGGCGTATCGCTGGTCACTACGCCAACTTCAGCGTTTTTGACGTCGAAAGCGTTGAGGCTTTGCATGACACGCTCATGCAATTGCCGCTGTTCCCGTACATGGATATCGAAGTGACCGGGCTCTGCCGCCATCCTTCATCGATCCACGCAGACGATCGTTAAGCGTTGCTCTTTACGACTTTGAACATAATAAAAAGATGGGAACATAATCATGACAGTCAGAATTTCCAGCTCTGATGAGATCCAGGCATTTTTCAAACAAGCTGCTGGTTTGGACAATGATCAAGGCAACGTGCGAGTCAAACAGATCCTGCTGCGTGTATTGCAAGACAGTGCGCGTTTGATCGAAGACCTGCAGATTACCGATGACGAATTCTGGAGCGCAATCGACTACCTGAATCGCCTGGGCGGTCGCGGTGAAGCCGCTCTGCTCATGGCCGGCCTTGGCCTTGAGCACTTCCTCGACTTGCTCAACGATGCCCGCGATGAACAGGCTGGCCACACCGGCGGCACGCCTCGCACCATCGAAGGCCCGCTGTATGTCGCCGGTGCTCCGCTGTGTGAAGGCGAAGCGCGTATGGACGATGGCAGTGAAGAGGGCGTCGCCACAACGCTGTTCATCGAAGGCCAGGTCGTCGACCTGCAAGGCCAGCCTGTCGCGGGCGCTATCGTTGACTTGTGGCAGGCCAATACCAAAGGCAACTACTCCTACTTCGATAAATCCCAATCGGCGTACAACTTGCGTCGGCGCATCGTTACGGATGCCGACGGCCGCTATCGTGCGCGCAGTATCGTCCCGTCCGGGTATGGCTGCGATCCTCAGGGCCCGACTCAGGAATGCCTGAATCAGTTGGGTCGCCACGGTCAGCGTCCTGCGCATATTCACTATTTCATTTCAGCACCCGGTTACCGCCACCTGACCACTCAAATCAATCTGTCAGGCGAAAAGTATCTGTGGGACGACTTCGCCTACGCCACGCGAGAAGGCTTGATCGGTGAAGTGTGCTTCATTGATGACGCTCAATCGAGTGCCAAACGTGGTGTAGAAGGGCGTTTCGCCGAGCTGTCTTTCGACTTCCAATTGCAACCGGCTGAGGCCGTAACGCAAGAGCAGCGAAGCTTGCGCCCGCGCGTGCTTCAGGACTGACGCAAGGGAAGGGTGGCGACTCCACGCAAGTCGCCACCTTACTTTTTTCCAGATGCACACAATGATGTGAAAGGCATTGAAGGGAATTCGCAGCCTGCAAAAGTAATAATAAAAATAAGAAAGGCTACCTATGAACAGTTATTCCAAGCCCTTGTTGTGCTCGTCTCTTTTGTGTGGCGTATCACTTGCCATGGCGCAAGAAGCAACACAATTGAAGTTGCCGCCCGTCAGCACGATTGCGTGGGCCGACAACCCACTGTACCTCGCCGATGAAAAAATCCGTCGCAACGATCCGTTAGGTTCTATCCGCTACATTCCCTTGTCCGGTGATGCACGGGACTATCTCGCGATCGGTGGCGAAGTCAGATACCAGTATCAGGACTATCAACATGCCTTGCTGGGTGTGGGCGGGAAAGCCAATCCAAACAGTATGCTGCAACAGCGTCTGAGACTCAGCGCAGATCTCAATTTGAGTAATGGTCTGCGGGTATTTACCGAGCTGGGTGATAACCGCGAGTTTTTCTCCGAGCGGGTGAGTCGATTCAATCGCGACAAGACCGATCTGCAGCAAATGTTCGTCGAATATTCCATGGGAGATGATTCCTATGGAGTCTTCAACGTTCTGGGCGGACGTTTCGTGATGCCTATGGGCAGTGTGCGCCTTGCCGGACTTCGCGAGGGGGCCAACGTCCGCTACACCTATGACGGCGTGAAGCTGGGCTGGCAAACCCCGGGCAAGACCCGCTGGGAGCTGTTCTCGGTCAATCCGACGCAGATCGATCCGCTCAAGTTCGATGACCAGCGCGATAAACATCAGGATTTTTCCGGGTTATACGGCACGGCAGTCTGGAGCCCTCTGGACAGCAATATTGATGTTTTCGCTTATACCTTCGGTCGCGACAATGCGGTCTACACCAGTGTCGCCGGCAATGAGCGGCGCAACAGTTATGGCGTACGGTTTTATCGCCAATCCACGCCTTGGGATTACGACATTGAAGCCGTGGTGCAGGGTGGCAACAGCGGCGGCCAGGACATCCGCGCCTGGGGACTGATGACGCAGGCGGGTTACACCTTCAAAGATGTACCGCTAACGCCTCGCTTGGGGTTTCGAGCAAACGCGTTCAGCGGCGACGACGATCCGAACGACAACACCCTCGGAGACTTCGTTGCGCCAGCGCTTGCATCAGGTCTGGTGTACACCGATGCCAATTGGTTTACCGCGACCAACATGGTCAACGTCGCCCCCGTGGCATCGCTCAAATTGACCCAGGACGTGAAGCTCGAAGCGAACGTCGATGTCCTGATGCGTGAAAGCACCAAGGACGGCATCTATTACCTTCCGACCGCTGCTCCCTACGCGCCGAACCAGGGAAATGCGCGGCACGTCGCAACCAATACCAACTTCATCGTTGACTGGCGGGTGAACCGGTTCACGACCGTTCACGCCATGTATACCCATGTCCAGGCCGGGGCGGCCCTGGAGGATATCGGCGGTAAAGACACTGACTACTTCGGTATCTACACCCAGTTCGTTTTCTGATCCTTTGGCGATTCTTTGCCTGCTGAACAATAACAACGGAGTCCGCAATGTTCGTTAAACGTAAACCATCGATGATCTGTGCCGTTGCCCTGGCAGGAGGCATGAGCCTGCTTTCGCAACCCTACAGCCATGCAGCCTCGATAGAAAAAGACAGTCGCCCGAACATCGTGCTGATCGTGGCCGATGATATGGGCTATTCGGATCTGAGTGCGTTTGGCAGTGAAATTCAGACATCCAACCTGGACGCCATTGCGAAGGCAGGGGTGACGTTCAGCAATTACCACACGGCCCCGACATGCTCACCGACGCGCTCAATGCTCATGAGCGGCACCGACAATCACATCGCCGGTGTTGGCACCATGGCCGAACTGGTACTTCCCGAGCAGGCAGGCAAACGCGGTTACGAGGGCTATCTGACCGATCGCGTTGTGGCCTTTCCGAAGCTGCTTCAGGCCAACGGTTATCGCACGATGATGGTGGGTAAATGGCACCTTGGAAAAACGCCGGAACTGGGGCCAAAAGCGCGAGGTTTTGACCAGTCCTTTGCGCTTCTCGAGGGCTCTGCCGACCATTTCACGCAAGGGGGCACCACCGACAGGAATCCCAAGGCGAGTTATCGATTGAATGGGGAAAATATCGACCTCCCGAAAAACTTCGATTATTCGTCGGATTACTTCACGCGCTCGGCCATTGAGCAGATTGGAGCGGCTACCGACAAGCCGTTCTTCGCCTATCTGGCGTACACCGCACCGCACTGGCCACTGCAGGTACCAACGGCGTACCTCGAGCGCTATCGCGGCCTCTACGACAAAGGCTATGCAAACATCGCCGAAGCACGCCTGAAACGGATGAAGGACAAAGGACTCGTCGCACAGGATGTACAGATCAATCCCGGCCCCGACGTATGGCCAACCTGGGAAAAGCTGTCACCCCGCGAGAGGGCGTTAGAGTCGCGACGAATGGAAGTTTATGCGGCAATGATCACTAATCTGGACGACAACGTCGGCAAGTTGGTCAAGCACCTCAAAGATACCGGGCAGTATGACAACACGGTGTTCGTGTTCTTTTCCGACAACGGCGCAGAAGGCAGTAATCCGGAGGACGTCACGCCGAACAACGCGAAGTGGATTGCCGAAAACTTTGACAACTCACTGGACAATATTGGCAAGCCGGGATCATTCAGTGGATACGGTCCAAACTGGGCGCGTGTCAGCTCGACGCCCTTCAGGATGTACAAGGCTTTTACCTATGAAGGCGGCATTCGTACCGCAGCGTTCATCGCCGGGCCGGGTATGCGACAAGGGGAAGTTTCAGACGCTTATATGAGTGTGAAAGACCTTGCTCCCACGTTCCTGGAACTGGCTCGTGTCGAACACCCATCAACGCGCGATACCAGCGTTGAGAAAATGCAGGGGACGTCTGCACTGAGCTTTCTAAAAGCGGGCAGCCCTGCCATTCACCCGGAAGATCAGATGCAGTGCACCGAATTGTTCGGTCGAGTCTCACTGCTGCAAGGCAAATGGAAAATGACCTTCAGCAATACGCCATGGGGGCCGGGCAAATGGGAACTCTTCGACATTCGCAAGGACCCGACCGAGCGCGCAGATCTCGCGGATCAGAATCCTCAGATTACCCGAACCTTGCTGAATCAATGGCAAGAGTGCCAAGCGCGTAACGGTATTACATGGGATGAACAACTCGCGACGAAAATCCGTTTCGGCAACGAGATCAAGCACTATGAAACAGTCGATTGATGCGCGCTGCGAAGAGGATCACGCCGTTGTCAGACTTGCCAACTGGCGCCGGCTGAAGGGCGGGGCGTTTCTGATGGGGTCGGATCGTCATTACCCGGAAGAAGCACCAGCCCATTGGGAGCAGGTCGAGGGTTTTGAGATTCAAGACACGCCGGTCACCAATGTCATGTTTGCCGAATTCATCGCATGCACCGGTTATGTCACGCAGGCCGAACGGCCCCTGAGACCTGAAGACTACCCCGGTGTGCCGCCGGCGCAGCTTCAACCCGCGTCGCTGGTATTCATACCGCCAACCAGCCCTGTGCTTCTGGATGATGTGAGCCGCTGGTGGTCGTTGGTTCCGGGAGCTGACTGGTCTCATCCGCAGGGACCCGGTTCGAATCTACGCAATATGGACAATCATCCGGTGGTGCACGTCGGGCTCGAAGATGCCATGGCTTATGCCCAATGGGCGGGGTGCGACCTGCCGACTGAGCAGGAGTGGGAATACGCCGCCTGGGGCGGGCAGCAGGCAAGCGAGTACGTTTGGGGGCATGAGTTGGTGCCCGATGGCCAGTATCAGGCAAACACCTGGCAGGGCGCCTTTCCCCACGAGAATCTCGAAGCCGACGGCTTCGCCGGTACGTCTCCGGTAAAAACCTTTCCCGGCAATGGATTCGGCCTGTTCGACATGATCGGCAATGTCTGGGAGTGGACGACTTCGGTCTTCCAGCCCACCCATGAGGCTCCCCAAAAGTCATGTTGCTCAAGCGCGAAGAAGATGTCGGCGGGGATGAAGGTGCTCAAAGGCGGATCACACCTGTGTGCACCCAACTATTGCCAGCGCTACCGTGCGCCAGCTCGATCGCCACAATCCGTCGACACCACCAGTTCTCACATCGGTTTCAGGTGTGTCAGGCGATGACTGAACAACAACAAAAAACGAGCGATGCCATGCGTAAAATCGATGCTTCAGCCCTGATCGACGGGGCCCGTTTCAATGCCTTTCATGCGCGAGTGTTGTTCTGGTGCGCGTTGATCATCATCTTTGATGGCTACGACCTGGTGATCTACGGTGTCGTGCTGCCGTCCTTGATGGCCGAGTGGGATCTGACTGCGCTGCAGGCTGGCGCACTCGGTAGTTGTGCACTCGTCGGGATGATGCTGGGCGCACTTTTTTTCGGTTCGCTCTCGGACAGGATTGGCCGACGCAAAACCATCATGATGTGTGTGTTGCTGTTCAGCGGAGTAACGGCGCTGAACGGCTTTGCCTCCACGCCCGAAACCTTTGCGCTATGTCGCTTCATCGCCGGGTTGGGAATTGGTGGGGTCATGCCGAATGTCGTTGCCCTGATGAATGAGTACGCGCCTCGTAAATCACGCAGTACGCTGGTCGCCATCATGTTCAGTGGCTACTCGCTGGGCGGGATGCTTTCGGCAGGACTAGGCATGATCTTCATACCCTTGTGGGGATGGCAAGCGGTGTTCTATGTCGCATTGATTCCATTGTTGCTGACGCCGTTGCTGATCAAGCAACTGCCAGAGTCAATGGATTTTCTTCTGCGCAGCGGGCAACTCGAACGGGCCAGACTTTTGCTCGCCAAGGCGACGCCTGCCTATGCGCCTGAACCCGATGACCTACTGATTCATAACGTTTCGCAGGGAACGAAAGCCTCGATGGGAGAACTGTTTCGTGATGGGCGAACGATCAGTACGCTCGCTTTGTGGGTAGCGTTTTTCTGCTGCCTGTTAATGGTTTACGCATTGAGTTCCTGGTTGCCCAAGATCATGAGCAGCGCTGGATACGGGCTCAATTCAAGCCTGGCGTTTCTGTTTGTGCTCAACACGGGAGCTATCGTAGGCGCCATCGGTGGCGGATGGCTGGGTGATCGAGTCGGCATCGCCAAAGTGCTGTTGTTTTTCTTCGCCTGCGGAGCATTGTCCTTAAGTCTGTTGGCCGTGAAGGCTCCCTTGATGATGCTCTACTTGCTCATTGCGATTGCCGGCCTGCACAATCGGCACTCAGATTCTGGCGAACGCCTGCGCCGTTCAATATTACCCGCCACATGTCCGTTCCACCGGTTTGGGGTGGGCGATGGGGATAGGCCGCATAGGGGCAATCATCGGGCCCGTGCTTTGCGGTGTATTACACGGATCAAGCTTGCCACTGCAGGCCAGTTTCCTGGTATTTGCCGTTCCGGGCGTCATTGGTGCAGCGGCTATCCTGATATTTCTCAAGCGTCGAACGGTACAGTCGCACGAAGAAATCCGGCTACAACCCAGTGAATAATCATCGGGCCCGGTTCGCGCCGAGCCTAATGAGCGCTGTCCGGATGATTGCCAGCTTCATCGTCGGTGGAGGGCAACCGCCAACGGTAGTGCAATGACGCCAGCCGCAGCAGGGTGCATCCTGCTGCGGTCAGCCACGAGGCCATCACGGAATCGGCGCCGTTGTAACTCAGCAAAACCTCTACTCCTGCGCCAGCCAACGCGGCAGACGCGTAGATTTCCCGCTGCAGAATGCTGGGCACGCGTGACAGCAGAATATCCCTGAGCACGCCGCCACCGACGGCGCTAACCATCCCCAGTAATATCGCGACCTCAGCACCGGCGTGGACGGCCAGTGCCTTTTTCGCGCCGGCCACTGCAAACAGTCCCAGGCCAATGGAATCGAACAGTTGCACAGGGGATTTCATTCGGCAAACCATCGGGTAAGCACACACCACCCACGCTGAAGCTATCAGCGACACGATCAGATAGCGCCAACTCGACAGCCCGGCCGGCGGCAGTGTGCCGAGACACAGATCCCGCAGAATCCCGCCACCACAGGCAACGATGAACGTGATGGTCGCAATGCCAAACAGATCAAGGCGCTGCTGCCGTGCGGCAATGGCACCGCTCACGCCAAATGCAAACGTGCCGAGCAGATCGATGACGGTGTAGATCAGGTGGGTGTCCATGCCTGGTTACTCAGCGTTGCCGAACCAGGCGAACGCTGCGCAAAGCATCGATTCGAGCCCTGTGCGCAATGTCGGGTCCAGCAAAGGTGCGAACTGCGGCGAGTGATTGCTCGGGATGCTGTTGATTTTTCCCGTGGCTTTGGCCTGTTCGTAGATCTGCGGGTCTGTGCAACCCACGAACCAGAACACGTAGGGCACCTTCCACGCACGGCCGAATACACTGAAATCCTCACTCGCAGCGGCCGGTGCCGTTTCATACGCTCTGTCGCCAAACCAGGCGCCAAACGCATCCGCCAATCGGCTCGAAGCGTGCGCATCATTGACCGTCAACGGATAGCGGTTGATGGTGGTGATCTCGGGATCGCGCGGCGCATTGGAGGCCGAGCATTCAGCGCAGCAGATGCGTTTGATCGCGCCCAGCATGTGCTCGCGTACGTCTTCGTCGTAGGTGCGCATGTTGAGTTTCAACGTGGCATTGTCCGGGATGATGTTTTCCTTGGTGCCCGCTTGCAGCGAACCGACCGTCAGCACGGCCTGATCGAGCGGGGAGACTTCTCTCGAGACAATGGTCTGCAGGCGCAGCACGGTGGATGCCGCCATGATCACCGGGTCAACCGACGTCTGTGGCTGAGAGCCATGAGCTCCGCGCCCGAACATCTTGATTTTCAGGCTGTCACCGGCCGAAAGGATCGTGCCGCTGCGGTGACCCACAGTGCCGGCTGCCCCCACCATGACATGCTGACCCAGAATGATGTCCGGCTTGGGGAAGCGATCGAGCATGCCGTCGTCGATCATGCTCTGCGCGCCGACACCCACTTCCTCGCCCGGCTGGAATACAGCCA
Source organism: Pseudomonas sp. 37 R 15 (assembly GCF_900004865.1). Taxonomy (NCBI): domain Bacteria; kingdom Pseudomonadati; phylum Pseudomonadota; class Gammaproteobacteria; order Pseudomonadales; family Pseudomonadaceae; genus Pseudomonas; species Pseudomonas sp. 37 R 15. The sequence goes on from NZ_CVTV01000062.1 coordinate 108,318, forward strand.
GAAGCGTTCCGCTCCAGGTACTGCGATGTTCGGATAGCACCCGAGCCACACCCATCAGCCAAGTAACATGCATGTCGTGCCCGCAAGAGTGGCAAACGGAAACTTCTACACCGTCTTCGTCGCGGGTGACCACATCGCTCGCATAGGGCAGGCCTGTAGCCTCGGCCATGGGCAATGCGTCCATGTCAGCGCGCAGCATGACCACCGGACCATCACCGTTACGCAACACACCGACAACACCGGTCACGCCGATTTCGCGCGTCACCTCATACCCATAACGCACCAGATAATCGGCGGCGATTTTCGCGGTGCGATACTCGTACATCGATAGTTCAGGATGACGGTGCAAGTCTTTGTAGACGTCCTCCAGTTCAGGCAACAAGGCATCAAGATCCGGAATCAACTTTTTCAGGGACGACATGGGGTACTCCTTATGTAAAAGAGGGCAGCAAAAAGAGGGGAGAGAGGTGGTGTCAGGAAGGCGGAAGCAGGCTTTCCATCAGTTTTGAAAGCAGACTATCCAGTGCCGCGCGCTCTTTGGGCGAGAGCGCAGACACCAGTTGATCTTCAAGTTCGGAGCCGACGACAGTGGAGTCGTCAGCGATCTGCGAGCCCGCGGCAGTGGTACGCAATCCAACACTGCGGCGGTCGACCGGGTGAGGGGAGCGCGATATGAGATCACGCGATTCGAGCAGTGCCAGCGTCTTGGAGAGGAGCGTCTTTTCCAGCAAGGCCCGAGCTGACACCTCCTTTGGGGTGATATCAGGGCACGCCTGAATCAAGCGCAGAACCCGCAATCCACGGACATCCAGATCCCAGTGCTGAAGGTAGACGGCATTCGCCCGTTCCATCAGCAGGGCACTGGCCAAATCAAGCTTGAAATTCAGAAAGTCGGAATACATGGCGGGCTCCAGTCGTATGGCTGAAGTATAGAGATATAGTTGAATTATTCAACTATATTTTCAGTGACTGGTTACAGCGGTGTGGAGGTCAAGCGTGAGTATCAGTCGCCGGACAGTGCATAACGCTGTCCGGCGCAGGGTTGAAGCCCTGTCACTTGATCAGCGGCACGCCACCGAGCGATTGCAGATCTTCAAAGCTGATATCGGCCAGAATCTCCCTGACTTTTAAGCCCTCGGGGGTCACGTCGAGGATGGCCAGGTCGGTATAAATCCGCGTCACGCAGCCAATGCCAGTCAGCGGGTAGGTGCATTGCGGCACCAACTTGCTTTCGCCTGTCTTGGTCAGGTGATCCATCATGACGAACACTTGGCGTGCGCCAGTCGCGAGGTCCATGGCGCCGCCCACTGCCGGAATCGAACCCTCAGCACCGGTGTGCCAGTTGGCCAGATCACCATTGACCGAAACCTGAAAAGCACCCAGTACGGCAATATCGATATGCCCACCGCGCATCATCGAAAAGGAGTCGGCGTGATGAAAGTAGGCACCACCGGCCAGCAGCGTCACGTGTTGTTTGCCGGCATTGATCAGATCATCGTCTTCCTCGCCCGGCGCAGGACTCGGGCCCATGCCCAACACACCGTTTTCACTGTGCAGGAACACTTCCTTGTCACCCAGATAATTGGCCACCAGCGTCGGCACACCGATGCCGAGATTCACATAAGAGCCTTCAAGAATATCGTCGGCCACACGCTGGGCCATTTCGCTACGCGAAAGTTTATTCATAGCTGTCATGGCGAACCTCAATTGACGTTGGTTTTAGCAAGACGGGCGAGCGGCACGGCGACCACGCGCTGAACGAAGATCCCCGGTGTGACAATGTGCTCGGGGTCCAGCTCGCCCAACTCGACGATCTGGTTGACCTGAGCGATGGCGGTCGTCGCTGCCATGGCCATGATCGGCCCAAAATTGCGTGCAGCCTTGCGATAGGTGAGGTTGCCCCAGCGGTCTCCTTTCTCTGCCTTGATCAGTGCCACATCGGCGTGCAGCGGCATCTCCAGCACGTAATTGCGACCGTCGATCACCCGGGTCTCCTTGCCTTCGGCCAGCAACGTGCCGTAGCCGGTTGGCGAATAGAACGCCCCGATTCCAGAACCGGCCGCGCGGATACGCTCGGCCAGATTGCCTTGCGGGACGACTTCAAGCTGTACCTTTCCGGCCAGATAGAGTTCGTCGAATACATAGGAATCGGATTGGCGTGGAAACGAACAGATGACCTTGGCAACCCGCCCAGCCTTGAGTAAGGCGGCAAGACCGATTTCACCGTTACCGGCATTGTTACTGATGATGGTCAGCTCGCGGGCGCCTGAGGCGATGACACCATCCACAAGCTCGGATGGCATGCCGGCGGTACCAAAACCACCGACCATGATGGTCGAACCATCGGCTATCCCGTCCAGCGCTGCCGCGATGGATTCAAAGGTTTTGTTGATCAAGTCGTTCTCCTGTTATTCATCTTGATTGAACAGATCAATCAGCAAGCGAACCGCAGGGCTGGCGGCGCCTGCAGCGATATGAGTAGCGTGCCAAACAATGAGTAAAGGAGGGTGCCCGAGCAGGCGATGTCGTGCGATTAGCGAACGCAACCGTGAGTGATGCGAGGGGTAAAAAGACACTGCAAAAAACACCCGGACAGGCGCATCATTCATCTGCCTGACGATGTCTGTTCGGGTGTTTAGCGGGCGCGTCAGTTGGACTTGGCGGTGCCTTTCAATTTCGCGACTTGCGTCGCCAATACGTCCATCAAGTCAGGGGACAAGCAGTCGTAAGGTTCGAGGCCTATCGAGCGTAGACGTGCGCGGATGGCCTTCATTTCCTCGGGTGGCGTGCCGGTCTCGATAATGGACGAAACGAAGGCGGCGAACCCGGGAGCAGACCAACCCGTTTGCGGGGACAATTCGGTATGAACGAAGTCCAGACCATAAAACGCGTGATCCTTGTTCTCGATACGTCCGTACAGGTGTGCATGACACGCCTTGCAGGCATGGCGCTGAATAACCGCAGTATCGTCAACGATGGCGAGCTTCTCCGCGTTTGCGGTGACGCTGACATTCGCCCGTGGCACGACCGCGATCACGGCGAATTTGGCACCCTCCGGTTTCCAGCATTTACTGCAACCACAAGCGTGGTTATGAAGTGTCTGAGCATCGATGGCAATTTCGACTTTATCGGTTGGGCACAGGCATTGCAGCGTGCCTCCGGCAAAGTTCGTGGCGGCAGGGGATAGACCACTATCCAGGGAAGGATGAAGTTTTATCTCGGTCACAAGGTATCTCCAGATCGATAACGAGCATGGGAAGGCGACAGGGCCTTGCGGCCCTGAGCCTTACTTCAGTACTTGATGACAGTACGGATCGATTTGCCTTCATGCATCAGGTCGAACGCTTCATTGATGCGCTCCAACGGCATGGTGTGCGTCACAAAAGGCGCGAGCTCGATTTCACCTTTCATCGCGTCCTCAACCATTTTTGGCAGCTGAGTGCGACCTTTGACGCCGCCGAAAGCAGAGCCTTTCCAGGTACGCCCGGTGACGAGCTGGAACGGGCGGGTCGAAATTTCCTGCCCGGCACCTGCTACACCGATGACGATCGATTGGCCCCAGCCACGGTGCGCACTTTCCAGCGCGGCGCGCATGACATGCACGTTACCGATGCATTCGAACGAGTGGTCGACACCCCATCCGGTCGCTTCGATGATGACTTGCTGGATAGGCTTATCGTGATCCTTAGGGTTGATGCAGTCAGTGGCGCCGAAAGACCGGGCGAGCTCAAATTTGCCAGGGTTGGTGTCGACGGCAATGATGCGTCCGGCTTTGGCCTGACGCGCGCCTTGAATCACGGCGAGCCCGATACCTCCGAGTCCGAATACCGCGACGGTGTCTCCCGGTTGCACCTTGGCTGTGTTGTGCACTGCACCAATGCCGGTGGTGACACCGCAGCCAAGCAGGCATACATGCTCATGGTTGGCCTGCGGATTGATCTTCGCGACGGAGACTTCAGCCACTACGGTGTACTCGCTGAACGTCGAGCAACCCATGTAGTGGTAGAGCGGCTGACCATTGTAGGAAAACCGGGTGGTGCCATCCGGCATCAGGCCTTTGCCTTGTGTTTCACGGACGGCGACGCACAGATTGGTTTTGCCAGACTTGCAGAACAGGCACTCGCCACATTCGGCGGTATACAGTGGAATAACATGATCGCCGGGCTTGAGGCTGGTAACGCCTTCACCGACCTCAACGACCACGCCCGCACCTTCGTGCCCCAACACAACAGGGAACAGTCCCTCTGGATCATCACCCGACAGCGTGAAGGCATCGGTATGGCACACACCGGTGTCGGTAATCTTGATCAGCACTTCGCCAGCGCGTGGCGGCGCAACGTCTATCTCGACAATTTGAAGCGGCTTGCCGGGTTCAAATGCAACTGCAGCACGGGATTTCATAAAGCTTTATCTCCAAGTGGTAATACTTTCAGGCCGAGGCGTTGGTCTGGATCGAAAAGGCATGCAAGTGATTACTTGAGCTCAGTACCCAGCGGTGAGCGTCTTCATCGATGAGTTTTCGCCAAGCGTGGCGAAAGCAGGCGGAGCGTCTCCATCAGCACCATTTGTACTGCGATGGAGTAACCGGCCGAGGGCGTCAATTACGGGAATCGGGTTAGCGGAAAGCTTAGGCGTTCATCAGAAAAACAAACACGCCCGTTCTGTTTGGTGACTACGGTCGATTTGTTTCTAATCAGCCGAGCGCTGACGGCTCACGGGGAAATGCTCAATCCGTCTGGTGATTTACCGCACTCAGCGGGTTGGCCAGCAGGAAAGTCAGCTGATGAGTAAAGTGCTGAAGCGTGACCTCGTTTCGCGTAAAAAAATGTACAGAACCGACTCTGTGTTCCTCGATCAATTCGGCCTTCTTGAGCAGTGACAAGTGCTGGGACACCGTCGATTGTGCCAGCCCGCAACGCAGCGCAATCTGGCCAGCGCACACGCCGAATTCGCGACCGTAGGCTTGCTGAGGGAAATACCGAATCGCGTCTTTCAGCCAGCCGAGTATCTTTCGTCTCAGCGGGTGTGCGATCGCGTGCAGGATCATTTGAGGGGAAGGGGAAGGCGCAGCGAGCATCGCTTGCTGATCAGCATTGAACATGTCTGATCCTCGATTTCATAGCGCTGACAAGCCTCATGTCGAGGCCTGCACAGACAGTGGACACGACATCCGACTGGCATCAGTCGAGCAGGTCGGCAATGGATTCGGCGGCAATCTGATACGAGCGGCAACGTGCCGCGGGGTCATAAATCCTCGCATCGATGATCACTTCATCCGCCTGAGTGGTAGCGATGAACTGACGCAACCAACTGCCAACATCGTCCACGTCACCCACTGCAGTGCAAGACATGGCTTGGGCGAGATTCTGTCGATCATAGGCGGAGATTCGTTCCATGTAGCCTTCATCCGGACGGGGTAATGGGCCCGCCTTGCCTGCGTATAAATTGCAGACCCACTGTCGATGTGAGCTGGCGATGTAGTCAGCCTCGGCCCGGGAAGGGGCCGCGAAGACATTTGCACCAGCGATAACATACGGGCTGCTTAGAACGGCCGAGGGGCGGAACGTACTGCGGTAATGGGTAATCGCTTCCATCAAAAAACGCGGGGCAAAATGCGAAGCGAATGCGTATGGCAGCCCCAGTTTTGCCGCGAGGTCAGCACTGTTGATACTTGAGCCCAGCAACCAGAGCGGGGTGTCGTGGTGCCCCGGGATTGCCCGCACCGGCTGTTTGCCGTTGTCCGCCAGATAGTCCTGCACTTGTCGCAGGTCTTGCGTGAAGTCGCGTTCGGAGGCGTCGCCGCGCAAGGCGCGGATTGCTGGCCCGGCTGATCCAGGCGCTCTGCCAATGCCCAGATCGATACGCCCCGCAAATAACGTTTCCAACGTACCGAACTGCTCCGCAACTACGAGGGGCGAGTGGTTAGGCAGCATGATCCCGCCAGAGCCTACGCGCAGGGTGCGTGTTGCTGCCGCCAGATGCTGAATCAGCAGGGTAGTCGCCGAGGATGCGATACCCGGCAGGTCGTGATGCTCGGCGATCCAGTAGCGTTTATAACCGTGAGCTTCCACGTGTTGCGCCAGCGCAACCGCATCATCAAGGGTGTCAGCGAAGGTTTTGCCTTCGCCAATCATCATCAGATCCAGTACAGAGAGGGCTGTCATTGCAGGCTCCATTTCAATTCGGGTTCACAAGGAAATGCGGTCTTGCTTCAATGGGAAGTTCGCCCATTGCGGATGGGCTTCAAGGCGTCGATCAATATCACGCAGCGTTGCGAGGCATCGCTGGAGTTTCAGGTAGATGTCGCCACCATAATCCCAGCCGAGCACGCCAATGCTGCCGGTGTAGCCAGCGCGATTCAGCGCGGCAATCAACGCGAAGTTGTCCATCTCGCCACGATCGACCGGTTCCATCGTGGCCACGCCGCCCCAGCCCAGTTGTGAAAGCGCGCTACCGGACGTCACCACTTGCATAAGCCATGGTTTCATTGCCAAGAGGCGTGCTTCAAGCGCTCCCTCCTGGCTGGAGTACCAGTGATAACCGTTGAACGAGGCACCCAGGCGCGGGTGAGTAAACAGTTCGCAGATCTGCACGACTTGTTCGGTGGTCTGGGTCACATGATGCAGATGGGGATACAACGCGATTCGCAGTCCACGCTGCTCGGCAATGGGCAGCAGCGACTCGATGAACCCGAGAATGGCTTGAGCACCATTGACGCTGGTTTGTATCGCCAGCTCGATGAGTTCGACACCTTCGACGGTTTCAACGATGCGTCGTATCAGAATGTCGTTACGCCCCTCGTGCAGCACCAGATAAAGCCCCTCGACGTGCAAGCCGTGGGTTTCCCTGACACGAGGTAATAAAGTGAGATCGGTCAGCGGTGTACCTCCCCAGGCCGCGACGGTGATGCCGTCATAACCCAGTTCGGCCAACATTTCGCATTGCGTTTGAAAGGCGTAAACGCCCATTGATGAGTAGAAAAATGAATCGAGTGCATGGATACGATGAGCCATGTTTATCTCCTGGGCTCAGCGCGGTGAGTCGGTCAGAACGGACCATTCGGGATGGACCGCCAACCGGTGCTCCATGGAGCGAAACGCAGTGACCGAACGGCGCAGGTTGCCATAGACGTCACCGCCCATACTCTCCCAGCCCAGAACGCCAAAGCGTCCGTCGAAACCACGACGTTCGAGGGCGCCCAACAACACGAAGTTGTCCATTTCCCCTTCATCGAGCGGTTCGATGGTCGCCAGGCCACCCCATCCCAGTGGCGAGCGCCGGGTGCCGGCAATATTGACCTGTTTCAGCCAGGGCCAAACCGCATCAAGACGCTGTTCAAGAGCCTGCTCCTGCATCGCATACCAGTGATAACCGTTGAAAACGATATTGAGTAGCGGGTGGTTGAACTCTTCGCACAGTGCCGCGGCTTCGGCGGTTGTCTGCATGCCGTAGCGCGCGTGGGGATAAAGATTGATCTCAAGGCCTCGACGCTCGCAGATCGGCAGCAGGTGCTCAAGGATTCTGCGGTCAGCGTCGGTGACTTCGTCGCCCGAATGCAGGGCTAGCTCAATCGTGGTGCAGCCCTCAATGGTTTCGAAGATCTTGGTTACAAACGATTCCAGACCTAGGCGATAGATCAGGTAGACGGCACCTACGTCCAGGCCCCAAGTGGGTTTGACCTGGGCAATCGACTGCAAGTCTTTACTCCAGGCAGACATCGTCATGCCTTGGTAGCCGAGTTCGGCGAGCATTTCGCACTGTGCTGCCAACGGGTAAGTGCCCAATGCGGTCTGAAAGATGAAATCCATGTGATGAAGAGGGCGATTCATGAGCGGGCCTGCATGGGTGAGGGTTCGACCGGGAGTGATGCACTGGGGAAGTGTGGGAGAAGGTATTCGCCCAGCTCATCGATGACTTCCGAGGCGTGACGTCGCTGAGGTTTGAAGTGCAGGGCAACGTGACCGACGCCCTGATCCTGTTGACGCTTCCAATGCTCGATCAATGCGTTGCGACCGGCACGCAGCACCCGACCCGCCTGCAGTGGAAAGTTCGGGTCGCGGTCCAGATCAAACAGGGTGCCGTAGCCGTAGGGCTTGTAAATCCCCTGGCCACAAACCGTGCGCCAGCGTTCGATGATTTGCGGAATCAGGATCGGATTGGAGATATACGAGAGAATGCCGTCGGTGTTTTCGCCAATCCACTCCAGCGACTGGCCGGCCTGACCCACAATAATGGTCGGCATACGTGGGCTGACAGGCTTGGGAATGAGGTCGATATCACCGTTCAACTGGCCATAAAACTTAGAGGCATGCACTGGCCAGTGGGTTTCGGTTGCAGCGCGGATGATCGCCAGCGCATCACGGAAACGCTCGGCGCGATTGTTGAAATCAAGCCCGAAAGCAGGGTATTCCACCGGACGGTCGCCGGTGGCCAGGCCGAGGATAAATCGTCCCCCTAGCAACTGATCGATGCTCGCAGCCTGTTTGGCAACGATCAATGGATCGCGCAAAGGGAGAACGATGCCCGCGGTACCGATGGTGATATTACGGGTCACGCCAGCAAGGAATCCGGCGTACACCAGAGGGTCAAGAATCTGCCCCACATCACCGAAGTTCGGGTCATAGAATGGTACATCGCGAAGCCAGATCGCGGAAAAACCAGCCTCATCGACCCGGCGAGCCAACTGCGCATGATCCTGCAGAGTCGGACCCGGACTGTCGGGGTAACTTTCCAAGGGGGCGATGAAGCCAAACGTCAGATGACCGGGCTGAAAAACCCGCGCATAACCGCGGTGCTGTTGCAGTTCCGGCGCACTCGTATAGCGAGAGGACATGATTTTCGAGGGCTCTTCTGTAATCCAGGATGGCAGAGGCTTCGCGAGGCGATACGCCTTGGGGTGAAGCCACAATTTCGGTGACTATAGGTTGTATGATGTGAAAGAAAAACAGGATGCAGTTCCGAACATTTATGAATAAAACGCTCAAATAGATCGGAGTCGTCATGGACCATTTTGGAGCGCTCGGCGCGTTCGTTCAGGCCGCGCAAACGCGCAGCTTTACCGAGGCTGGACGGAGGATTGGCGTTTCTTCATCGGCGGTCAGCAAGGCCGTGGCACGTTTGGAGGAAGAAATCGGCGTGAGGTTGTTTCACCGCTCCACACGGGCGATAACGCTGACCTCCGAGGGCAGTGTGTTCCTTGAGCGCTGTCACCGTATTTTTGCGGAATATGAGGTCGCCAAACGGGAGATCACCGAGGCTGCTGGTAAACCCCAGGGCAAATTGCGTCTGGGCTTGCCCCAGTTGGGCATGCGTTTGATGCCTCACTTGATTGCGTTTCAGCAGGCCTATCCCGACGTGGAGCTGGAGCTTGAATTCAGTGATCGGCTGGTCAACGTCATCGAGGAGGGTTTTGATGCGGTGATGCGTATCGGTGAGGTCGAAGACTCGCGCCTGACAATGCGCAAGCTCAATGGCTACAGCCATCGGCTCGTTGCATCGCCTGACTACCTCAAAACCCGTGGTACGCCTGCACGGCCGTCAGATCTCGCCGGCCATTCCTGCCTGCGTTACCGGTATCCAACCAGTGGCAAACTCGACCCTTGGCCACTACTGACAAAAAAGGGTCAGGACAGCTATGAACCCGGGCAGTCGGCAACCGCCAATGCGATAGAGCCGCTCATGGCGATGGCTGAGGCTGGATTGGGAATCGCGTGCCTGCCGGATTTTTTTGTCGAAGATGCCATCACCGATGAAAGATTGGTTGCGCTTCTGGATCGCTACATGAGCGATCACCGTACGTTCAGCATTCTTTGGCCATCCAGTCGCCACCCTTTGCCGAAAATAAAAGCGTTCGTCAGCTTCATGACTGAGCGACTGGCGTGATGTACCACCGTTGACCACAACGCAAAATGCCGATGCACTGGATTGCTCCAGTGCATCGGCATTCAAGTACTACGCAGAGAGTTACGCTGTGCGGGATGCCTTCGCGGCAAAGGCGCCGTCACCCAGCAGTGCAACAACCAATGCCGTCACGGACAAATAGATCGGGTATTCCCAGCCGCCGTTGGCATTGGTGAAACTCCAGCCGTTGCCGAAGTGGACGGTTGCGGCGACGAACAGCTGAACCACCGCCAAGGCGGCCACCCAGCGTGCGTAAACACCCAATACCAACATCAAGCCGCCGATCACTTCAAATGCCATGACCGGGTAAGCGAGAAAGCCCGGAAAACCGATGGATTCAAAAAAACCTGCGGTACCTGCGGGCGTGAAAACAAACACTTTGGTCAGGCCGTGAGCGATAAACATGATGCCCAGGGCGAGGCGCATCACAAATGCAGCGTAGGGGGCGGTGCGAGAGTCAATCATGGTGTAGCTCCTTTTTGTTTAATGAATCAGTGACAGCGTTTGGGTCAGCCATGTCGAGAAGTCAGCCAGTTCTTCAGCGACGATCTCGTGGGCCATTTCGTAGAAATGGGTTTCGTGGACGACGCCGATTCGATCCAGCCAAGCGTCAGCTTCCTTGGCCCAGTCCACCGGCAACACGCCGTCGTGGTGACCGTGGGCGATGAATGCCGACACTGACTTGAGACGCTCAGGCGAGGCGACCTTCGTTGCTATCTCGCGCAGCATTCGGCCGCTGAGAATCGCAAAACCTTGCACCAGTTCAGGCTCGGTCACGCCCAGACTCGCGCTCATGATGCCGCCCTGACTGAAGCCTGCGATGACCGTCGGCAACTGGGGCAGTGCGTCTATAAAGGTGTGCAGCAGATGCCGGCTGGCTTCTGCTTGCTCTTGATTGAACGAAGGGCCATTACTGGTGAAGTTCACCTGATACCAGGCGAAGCCCTGAGGCCCGACCTGCAGGGGAGCGCGCAGCAAAATCACTTCCAGACCTTCGGGTAGCGATTGAGCCATAGACGCAAGGTTGGCTTCATTCGAGCCCACGCCATGCAGCAGAATCAGTCGGCCCTTGGGCGCTGCAACGCTGCAGCCCTTGCGGAAAAAGAGGCCCGATTGCGGCTCGCGGGCCGCTTCGGAAAAAGTCGTATCACGCATGGTTGGTAACGCCTTGATTGAGAGGAGTGGATTCAGATCCATCTTCGTTTTTCGAGGAAAACAGGTAACTGTCCATCGCCAGCACCCCGTAGGACACGCCGCCTTCCAGCACGCGGGTGTCATAACGTTCGCCGGCGGCACCCAGAGCGATCAGCAACGGCAAAAAGTGCTCATCTGTCGGGTGAGCGCGCTCGGCAGAGGGCGCCTGTTGCCGGTAATCCAGGAGTTGATCGGTTTGCCCGGCACGCAGTGTTTGCGCGGTCCAGGCCGCGAACGCCTTCACGTAATCCGCACCCTCGCGGGTCGCTCCACGAAACTCGTACAAGTTATGAGTCAGGCTGCCGGACGCTACGATCAGCACATTCATGTCACGCAGTGGTTTGAGCGCCTCACCGAGTTTCCAGGCCTGATGGGTATCGAGCCGCGCGGGCATCGACACCTGAACCACGGGAATGTCGGCATCGGGCGCCAAGTACATCAGCGGCACCCACGCCCCATGGTCCAGCCCGCGCTGGTGATCGAGTCGGGAGGTCCAGCCTGCTGCCTGCAGCAGTTTGACGATGTGGGCAGCCAGGATCGGAGCACCCGGTGCCGGGTAGCGCAATTGATACAACTCGTCGGGAAAACCGCCGAAGTCGTGAATGGTTTGCGGGGCGGTGCTCGCCGTGACATTGACTTCACCACGGGTCATCCAGTGCGGAGACAGGATGACAATGGCATCAGGTCGCGGCAGTTCGCGACCGAGCTCGGCCAGACGCGGACCAGCCAGACCGGGCTCGATGGCAAACAGCGGAGCACCATGAGACACAAACAGCAGGGGGAACGAGGTGTTCATGGTGAAAGCTCCAATGTGATTACTTGTTCAGCCAGACCGGGGCAATCGAGGTGCCCAGACCGGCGCCGTAGCCGAGGTAGATATTCAGGCCGGCGAGTGGCTCCAGGTAACGTGCGTTGATCAGTCCACCGGTGTTCACCGCGTTCCAGCCCAGGCTGTAGGCGAGGGTGATAGCGGTTTGTTTGGCACGCTCACTGTCGCTGGCGACGAACACGCTGCCTTTCTGGTTATCCGCGAACGTCGGACCATCGGCGAGTACTTGAGCGAACAAGGTGTTAAAGGCTTTGACGACGTGCGCTTGAGGCACTGCTTTGGCGATTTCTTCGCCGGCGCTTGTCTCGTGACCGATGGTCAGCGACATGTAGTCGGCGCTCAGGGGGTTGGTGATGTCGATGATCACTTTGCCAATCAGATCGCCCAGGCTTTGCAGCGCTGCTACGGCATCGGGGTAGGCGGTGGCAATTACCACGACATCGCTGTCGCCCAGAGCCTCTGCTGCCGGGTAAGCCTGTGCATTTTCAACCTGAGCAGCCAGTGCCTTGGCCTTTCCCATGTCACGGCCAGTGACTCGAACGATGTGTCCGGCGGCGGACAATTGCTTGGTGAACGCCGAACCCATGTTGCCGGTACCCACGACTGTAATTTTCATAGTGACTTCATCTCCGTTGATGTTCGTTTCGATGGGCTCAGTTTATAGGTTGTAAAAATGAGATAAATAAGGCGAAATGTGATTAATAGTTCCACTTAGTGAGACAGTGATGGACAGGGCGTTAGAGATGCAGGTGTTCTGCACGGTGGTGGATAAAGGCAGCTTCGTCGGCGCAGCCGAGCCATTGGAGATGTCGAAGGCGGCTATTTCGCGTTACGTCAGTGGGCTTGAAGAACGCCTGGGCGTGCGACTGCTGCATCGCACCACACGCAAGCTTTCATTGACGGAGGAAGGGCGTCAGTTCTATCACCAGGCACGCGATGTACTGACGCTCATGGATCAAGCGGAAGAGGCGGTTTCGTCGTCGGCGCCCGAGCCGAGCGGTGTACTGCGGATCAATGCGCCGGTCAGTTTCGGGGTGCTGCACTTGGCTCCGGTGTGGGCAGACTTCATGAAGGTGTACCCCAACGTTGAACTGGATATCAGCCTGAATGACCGGTTGGTGGATCTGGTGGAGGAGGGCTTTGATGCCGCCGTTCGCATTGCGCGGATGGAAAGTTCTTCTCTGGTGGGGCGACGTCTGGCGGGTACGCGAATGTGCTTGTGTGCCTCGCCCCAGTACCTGGCCAATCACCCTGAGATTCGCTCGCTGTCTGACCTGACTGAGCATGGCGTGATCGCCTATACCAACTTTGCCAGCGGCAATGAGTGGCAGTTCGAAGGGCCTCATGGAAGCGAGACTGTGCGTACGCGCTCGAGTGTGCGCTGCAACAATGGTGATACCTGTCGCAGCATCGCGCTGGCAGGTGGTGGCATTGCCTTGCAGCCCAGTTTCATGGTGGCCGATGACCTGCGCAAAGGGGATCTGGTTGAGATTCTGCCAGCGTATCAATCGGTGGAATTGGGCATCTATGTGGTCTATCCCACGCGCAAGCATCTGGCGACCAAAGTCCGCGTGTTGATCAACTTTCTGGCTGAGCGTTTCGCTCACCCGCAATGGGAGCGCTAGAACAGGTTCAGCAAAAAATCCCGGCTGACAACAAGGGGGAGCATTCAGCCGGGCAAAAGGAGCCTGTATCAATTACGACCGTTGCAAGAAGCTGTGCAAATCTGCCGCAAACTTTTCCGGGTGCTTGAATGCCAGGAAGTGATCGCCCTGGTCCGCCTTGCTGTAGACATGCAGAACCGAGTCCGGGATCACGGCGTGCATCCATCGCTGGCTTTCCAGCCAGTCACTGTATTCGCCGGTAAAGATCGCCGTAGGCACGTCTATTTTGGTTTCAATGACATCGCGCCAATCGTTGGTAGCGTGATCGAAAAGTACCAGGCCAGTGAACGCCATGTCGTCCTTCACCACAACCTGTACCAGGCTAATCACATTGTGAAAATAAGGGGAGTCGAGCGCCATCGCCCGCTCGACAACCCGACTGCCAGAAATCAACTGGTTGGTGGGCGTCATGTTGACGTAGGACGCGATCATGCGTTCCGGCGATGTGGTGAATGCTCCGGCCTCCAGTCGCTGCTGTTCCGTCCAGTCAGCGTGGCAGTAGATTGAGGGGGCCTGGTCAATGATGCTAAGGGTACGGATGCCTTGTGTGCCGAAAAGATCAATATAAGCCCACATGATCGAGGCCCCCATGGACCAACCACAATAGTGCGCTTGGGGCAGATCCAGATGCTGCGCAAATTCCTTCACGTCCATGGCGTAACGCGAGATGCGATTACCCTTTTCGGTTTTCTCCGAAAGCCCTTGGTTGCGAACATCAAGCACGTAGACGTGATAGTGCTTGCTGAGGATTTGCATAAGGTGGAAATACATCGCGCCGTTCGCCGACCAGCCGGGAATGAAGATCAACGGCTGACCGCTTCCGGCTTCCCAGTACGCCAGGCTCACTCCGTCGCCTGTGGTGAAGCTGCTGATTTTCAGCTCTTCAAAGTCCGCAGCGCGGAACGCCTGGCCAATGATTTCGTGCGGAAAGTAAAAGTCTTCGCCGAGCAATTCGGAGATCGATTGATTTTTCAGCGGGTATTTCACAGTCCTTCCCATGTCTTTAAAAGTCGTGTCTGAACAGGCGAATGCCTCGCCAGGCGCAGCGATTCGCTGCGCCACCACGATAGGCCTTGGACAGTAGGGGAATAAATACTCAAAATGCCCAAACATTAGAAACGGATTGTTGGGAATGGATCGTCTGAGCAGCATGGCGGCATTTGTTAAAGCCGTGGAGATGGGGTCTTTCAGCGCCGCCGGTGACGCGTTGCAAATGTCGGCGCAACTGATTGGCAAACATGTCCATCATTTAGAGCAACACTTGGGCGTTCGCTTGCTCAATCGCACGACTCGACGACAGAGCCTGACTGACTTCGGGCGTGAATTCTATGAGCGTTCCAAATTCATCCTTGCTGAAGTGGAGTCGGCTGAGAACCTGGCCGCGCACACTCAGGCTTTGCCCAGTGGGCGTCTGAGGATCAACGCTCCCGTCAGTTTCGGCATGCAGTCTCTTGCGCCGCGACTGCCTGAGTTCATGGAAGCCAATCCGTTGGTGAGCATCGAACTGAGCCTCGCCAACCGTGCAATCGACCTCATCGATGAAGGTTTCGACGTGGTATTCAGGGTCGGGCAACTGGCAGACAGCGGTCTGGTTGCCAGAGAACTGGCGCCCTATAAACTCGTGCTCTGCGCTGCACCTTCTTATCTGCAAGGCAAGCCAGCGATCGAAACACCCTGGAACCTTCAGGACCATGAATGCCTGGGTTTCTCGCACACGGAATTACGTACACACTGGACATTCAATGGCCCGGAAGGAACGGTGGTCGTTCCGGTTGGCAGCCGCTTCATGGCTGATCACGGCGAACCGCTGTTGTGTGCCGCATTGGCCGGCCTGGGCATATTGCTGCAGCCGGAGGAACTGGTTCGCCAATCACTTGAGAAC
Organism: Pseudomonas sp. 37 R 15; assembly: GCF_900004865.1. Taxonomy (NCBI): domain Bacteria; kingdom Pseudomonadati; phylum Pseudomonadota; class Gammaproteobacteria; order Pseudomonadales; family Pseudomonadaceae; genus Pseudomonas; species Pseudomonas sp. 37 R 15. Next base: position 123,787 of record NZ_CVTV01000062.1, read on the forward strand.
GGTGAGCTGGTTTCTTTATTGCCCGACTATCCACCGCCGAGTCGCCCCCTGCATGTCTTGTACGCGCCGGATCGCAGACTGACGCCAAAATTGCGCAGTTTTCTCGACTTCGCTATAGCGGCGTTTGGAGCCGACTCGATCGCGCCCGAGCGCTTTTGAAACAAACTGTTGTAGATCCCCATTCCGAATCGATATTTATCCACGCAAGGGCAGCCCATACAGTGGCAGCTTTGTTTTCTACGCTGACAGTAGAAACAGATGACGGGTAGCAATACCCGCTCATTCTTGACGGAGAAATGATGAATATCCAATTCGATAGCAAACACGCACTGGTCACCGCTTCTACCGGAGGTATTGGTTTCGCCATTGCCAAGGGGCTTGCACAGGCCGGCGCCGCGGTTGTCATAAACGGTCGCAGTGAACGCTCGGTCAACGACGCGATCGCCCGATTGCACGCGGCAGTGCCCGGCGCGACCGTCAGTGGTGTGGCTGCAGATCTGAGTTCTGCCGAAGGCGTAGAGGTCTTGCTCGCCGGTGTCAGTGGCATCGACATCCTGGTGAACAACGCAGGCATTTATGAGCCACAGGATTTCTTTGAAACAGACGACGAGGTCTGGAACAACTACTGGCAAACCAACGTGATGTCCGGCGTTCGCCTCAGTCGTGCATTGCTGCCTGCCATGGTTGAGAACGGTTGGGGCCGGGTGGTGTTTGTCGCCTCCGAGTCGGCCCGAAACATTCCCGCGGACATGATCCATTACGGTGTGTCCAAAACAGCGCAGCTGGCGCTGGCGCGTGGCCTTGCAAAACGCGTCGCCGGCAGCGGTGTCACCGTCAACAGCGTCCTGCCTGGGCCGACGCTATCCGATGGCGTCGCAGACATGATGAAGGGTGAAGTCGAGCGCACCGGCAAATCGCTGGAGACGGTCGTCGCTGATTTTGTGATGCAGCATCGCCCGAGCTCGATCATCCAGCGTGCAGCCACTGTGGAGGAGGTGGCCAACATGATCGTTTATGTGTGCTCGCCGCAAGCATCGGCCACCACGGGGGCTTCGCTCAGGGTCGATGGTGGCGTAGTCGACGACATCGTCTGATTCGAAACAATCGCAGACCCATGTCAGCCTGTGTCATGGGTCTTTTTTGTTCTTAGCCTGGAGACTTTGCGATGATGCTGCATTCAATCGCTGTCGCGGCGTCTCTTTTAGTTGAAGTGGTGATGGCAAGTGATCAAAAGGCCCGCGCGTATACAGCGCCCGCTGAATATCGGCTTTCGGGCGTTTCGCTGGTCGAGACGCTTTATCAAGGGCAGCACGCCTTAGCGCTGCAAATGCCCGGTTCTTCCTATCAGGATCCGACCCGGGAACGATTGCTCGATAGAAATTTCATGGCGTGGCTGCCCATGGATTTCGGCGATGGCTCCATCGAATTCGACGTCGCCAGTGACTTGGCGAAAGACGCCCCTGAATACGCGCGTGGATTTGTCGGTGTTGCCTTTCGTATCGACAGGGCAGGACGCTTCGAAAGCATTTACCTGCGACCGACCAACAGTTCGGCTGATGACCAGATACGACGCAATCATTCTGTGCAATACGCCGGTTATCCAGACTTCAGATTTGATCAGCTTCGCAAAGAATCACCGGAAAAGTACGAGACCTACGCCGACCTCCAGTTGGGTCGATGGATTCATATGAAGTTGGTGATCAAAGGCTCAAACGTTGATCTGTTCCTGGATCACAACGAGAAACCAGCGTTTATCGTACGGGATCTGAAGTACGGGGCGGCGCAGCGCGGAGGAGTGGGTATCTGGATCGAGTCCGGGACAGTCGCGCACTTCAGAAATCTGCGGATTTCCAGAAACGACAAGGGTTGAACTTCAAAGGCTTGTAATGCCTTTGAATAGATCAATACCCCGGCGAAGTCAGAGATCAATCTGACTTCGCCGGGGCGCGTGTGCTTACACGAACTGCAGAACGTCGTTGACGGCCTTGCGTGGCTTCTGCGGCCAGTTGGTCGCACCCGGGTAGCCAACGGTGACCAGCATGACCGGAATTTCCAGGTCAGACAGACCAAACTCCTTGGCCACCGCCGACTGATCGAAGCCGATCATTGGCGTAGAAACCAGGCCTTGGCCCTTCGCGGCCAGCATCAGTGTCATGGCTGCCAGTGAGCCGGAACGAATCGCCTCATCGCGCTGCAGTTGTGGGTTTTCCTTGTACATGCCTTCAGCTGCACCTACCCACATGTCGTAGATAGCCTGATCAATGATGCCGGCATCCAGGGTAGGTTTAAGCGCCGACGGCAATGTCTCATGCGGATTGAGTGTGCCGCAGACGATAAATGTCACGGCAGCGTCGACGATTTTCTGCTGCCCCCACGCCAGAGGCAGGAGACGCGCTTTGGCTTCGGCGCTGCGTACGGCGAGGAATTTCCAGTTTTGCAGATTGAACGCGGAAGGTGCATGGGTAGCCAACTCGATCAGCTCGGCAACCTGTCGATCGCTCAGGCTGCGCTCAGTGTCATAGCTGTTGGCGGAAATTCGCGATTTGATAATGTTTGCGATATCGGACATGAGGGTCTCTGTGCGGGAAGACAGTGCGCAGACCCAGTCATTGAAGTGGAGCCTGCGCCGTCTGAAAATTAGCGGCTGAAACCGTCGAATGGGGTCATGTACACAGCCCCGAACGGATCCAGACGTTTACGGATTTCGGCGTCAGGCGTGCCATACACAACCAGGCTGGTGACGGTGCACAGTTCTAGAAAGCGCTGACCGAATGGTGCAAACGTAGTGTCTACGTGGCTGACCACGGCACCGACGTTGTAGCGCTCAAGAATGTGAACGACGCTGTTGTCTTCGTTGACACTGTATTCGTAAACCAGTGTGCCCGGCTCAGCGCTGGTGGCTTCGACAATGTTGGCGATCAGCGCTTTGAATTCAGGGAAGTCAGCGGGTTTGACCGCGAGGGAGAACAGGCAGGAGATATGTGGATGCATGGCGGTTTTTTCCTTAGACGCTAGTGAGAATGCATCGCTGACCCAGCCGATGCAGGCGTTAACGATCGGGTCAGGATTTCTCCGGCGCCTCTCCAAACAATTTGCCGGCACCGGCCCAGTCGGAGGCTGCGACGTCTTCAAAAATGACGTAGATGTAGTTCGCATCAGTACCGGTGTGCTTGACGATGCTCGCGGTGATGTCTGCGGCAACAGCGGCTTTCTGCTCGTGTTCTTTACCTTCAAACCAACTGACTCGTACGACAGGCATGGCAAATTCCTCTTTAGACATTGATCTGGATAATCGGTGTGCTTGCACGCTTGAGCGCGTTGCACCGATGTTTTTCGAGTCTCAATGCTAATGTCGAATCATCTGGCGATAAACAGCCTGAAACTATAATCTGGGTAGATTCAAACTCTACAATCAGATGGCTCGCATGATTCCTGTCGATTCGTTTCAGGGCGTTATCACCTTCGTGATCGCCGCCCGATCAACCAGCTTCACTCAGGCCGCAGAACGCCTCGGACTATCCAAATCGGCCGTGGGCAAATCAATTGCGCGCCTTGAGGAACGCCTGGGCACACAGCTGTTCCACCGCACCACACGACGCATCTCGCTGACGGCCGACGGCGAAGCGTATTTCACCGCGTGCTCCACAGCGCTCGAGGAAATCGGCGCAGCGGAAAGTGGCCTTGGGCCGGGGGCAGGGGAGCCATCCGGTCGCTTGCGAGTGGACATCCCGGTGGCGTTTGGTCGTCGGGTCGTTGCGCCATTGCTGTTCGAGATCGCTAACAAATACCCCGCACTGCAACTGAACATGACGTTTTCCGACCACATTGTTGATCCGTTCGAAGAAGGCATTGATCTCTTAGTGCGCTTCGGCGAGCTGAAGGACACCAGCGGCCTGGTAGCACGCAGGCTTACTCGCCAACGCTGGGCGATTTGTGCGGCGCCCGGGTATCTGCAGCGGTTTGGAGTGCCACAAACACTGGAGGACTTAAGCCATCACCATTGCATCGTCGGCCATCGTCGCGGCCAGCCTTTGTCGTGGCGCGTCAGGCAAGGCGCGGAAACTGTCCGTTATGCGCCACCGTCCACGCATCAAATAGGCGACGGCGAAGCGATGATTCTTGCCGCCGTCGCCGGGACAGGCTTGTGCCAGATGCCGCGCTGCCTGTTCAGAGAAGACCTGGAGGCGGGGAGGCTGGTCGAAGTCCTGGAAGATTACGAGCCTGATCCGGTTGATGTACATGCCGTCTGGCCAAAGGTCTCGCATCTGCGGCCGAAAGTCAGGTACGTGGTCGATGAGTTGGTAAAACTTTGTGAGCATTGGCAGTGACCTGCTGCCATGGCGCCCTTAGCGTCTGAAACTCAATCGCTGAAGAGATCAAACATCAGTTGCCGGAACCATTTGTTGGCCGGATCGCGGTTATATTTGGTGTGCCAGAACATATTGATCGCAATCTCCGGCAGCGGTAATGGCAACGGCAGGATGGTCAAACCGAACGGTCCGCTACAACTGCTGGCGAAGCGCTCAGGCACGGTCGCGACAAGATCGGTGTTCTGCAAGATATGCCCTACCGCCACAAAGTGCGGCACCTCCAGGCGTATCTGGCGTTGCAGGCCAGCCCGCTGCATGTGCGTGTCGATCTCACCATGTCCGGTACTGGCCGCAACGATTCTCACGTGCCCATATTCACAAAAACGTTCTCGCGTCATGGGTTGTTGTGTCAGCGGATGATCCTGGCGGCACAGGCACACGTATCGATGATGGAACAAACGCCGTTGATAGAAGCCTGCCTGCAAATCGGGCAGTAATCCGACCGCCAGATCCACTTCGCCGCTGGCAAGACTTTCAGACAGTCCCGCATTGCTGCGCAGCGTGCTGACCGAAATTCCGGGGGCCTGCTTGAGCAGGGCCTCAATCAATCGCGGCATGAAGTAAATCTCACCGATGTCGGTCATCGCTACGACAAAGCGTTTCTGGCTGGTGGCCGGATCGAACTCGTCCTGGCGATTGATCGCGCCGTGCAGGAGGTTGATTGCCTGAGACACCGGCTCGGCCATTTGCAACGCGTAGGGCGTTGGTTGCATGCCTTGATGGGTGCGTACAAACAATTCGTCATTGAGTGAGGTACGCAGACGCTTGAGTGCGTTGCTCACGGCCGGCTGAGTGAGGCCAAGCGTTTCAGCCGCACCGGAAACACTGTGGTCGATCAATAGTTGATGAAAGATCACCAGCAGGTTCAGGTCGAGTTCGCGTAGGTGCATTGCAGGCAGCTCGGGAGGAGTGACGAGGCTGCAAGCATACCAGTATTCAGGTTGGTGATAGGTAGTATGGGAGTGAGGCCATTTATCAATGTTTTGTGAATAGTCATGATCGAGCTATTCCAAAAACAACATAAAGGTTTCCCCATGAATAGCCCTAAATCTGTCTTGCAAGTCGCTATCGTTGGCGGTGGTATCGCAGGTGTCGCCCTCGCACTGGATCTGTGCCGTCATCAACATCTGGACGTTCAACTGTTTGAAGCTGCACCGGCATTCGGCGAAGTCGGTGCAGGTGTTTCATTTGGCGCGAACGCGGTAAGGGCCATCGAAGGTCTCGGCATCGGCAAGCCCTACGAGCAAATCGCCGACCGGACTGCTCAGCCCTGGCAGGACATCTGGTTTGAATGGCGTCGGGGTGTCGATGCCGGCTACCTCGGTGCAAGCATTGCTGAAGGTGTCGGTCAGTCTTCAGTACACCGCGCAGACTTTCTCGATGCGCTGGCCAGTCAATTGCCAGAGGGCATCGCCGTTTTCGGTAAACGCGCAGTCAGCGTAGATGAGACGGGTGATCGCGTCAGTGTTCAATTCACCGACGGTACGCACCATCAGTGCGATCTCTTGATTGCAGCAGATGGAATCAAATCCTCCATTCGTGATTACGTACTTCAGGGCTTGGGCCAGCCTTTGGTCGCCCCGCGCTTCAGTGGCACCTGCGCCTACCGCGGAATGATCGACAGCTCGCAACTGCGCGATGCCTATCGTGCGGCGGGCGTCGATGAGCATTTGATCAACGTTCCGCAAATGTATTTGGGCCTCGATGCCCACATCCTGACTTTCCCGGTCAAACAGGGCCGACTGATCAACGTCGTGGCATTTGTTTCGGATCGGACTGACGCCAACCCGGTATGGCCCGCCGACAAACCCTGGGTGAAAAACACCACCCAGGCCGAGATGCTCGAAGCCTTCAGCGAATGGGGAGATGCCGTTCGCGTATTGCTTGAATGCATTCCCAATCCCACCCTTTGGGCACTGCACGAACTGGACGAATTGTCGGGTTACGTCCACGGCCGTGTCGGGCTGATCGGCGACGCGGCGCACGCGATGCTGCCGCATCAAGGCGCCGGAGCCGGGCAGGGGCTGGAAGATGCCTGGTTACTGGCACGCCTGCTGGCCGATCCGCGGGTTTTGCAACGTGACGCGAAGCAGGTGCTTGAGGTGTATGACGCCATACGCCGTCCGCGTGCTTGCCGTGTTCAACGCACATCCTGGGAAGCGGGCGAACTTTACGAGTTCCGCGACGCCATGGTAGCGGACCAGGAGCCACTGCTCTCGACAACGCTGGCCAGTCGCTTTGACTGGTTGTGGAACCACGACATGCAAGCCGACCTGGCTGAGGCGCACACCCGGCTCGGATGGGCACAAGCCGTCTGACTCCCTGCCGGCCGCTCGCCAGTCCGTTGCGACTGGCGTCGTCCGCGTCCAAGAACAAAAGGTGAATCATCATGACCGTCAGCATTTCCCAAACCGCTGAAATCCGCGAATTTTTTCAAGACGCAGCCGGGATGAAAAAAGAGGCTGGAGACCCGCGCAGCAAACAGATTGTGCTGCGAATTCTGCAGGAAACTGCGCGACTCATTGAAGAGCTTGCGATCAGCGAAGATGAGTTTTGGGCGGGGGTCGAGTACATCAATCGACTGGGTAAAAACAATGAGGCTGGGCTCTTGGTGGCAGGGTTGGGGATCGAGCATTTCCTTGATCTTCTCAACGATGCCAAAGAGGCGGAAGCAGGGCGCAGCGGCGGAACACCGCGCACGATCGAGGGCCCCCTGTATGTGGCTGGCGCACCGCTGTGTCAGGGATTTGCGCGGATGGACGATGGTAGCGAAGACGCTATCACCACACCGATGTTTCTAGACGGTCAGGTTCTGGACACATTAGGACAACCCATTGCAGGTGCGCTGGTTGATCTTTGGCAAGCTGACAGTAAAGGCAACTACTCCCACTTCGACAAAAGCCAATCGCCGTTCAATCTGCGTCGGCGCATCGTGACCGACACGCAAGGGCGTTATCGCGTCAAAAGCATCGTGCCGTCAGGTTATGGCTGTAACCCTCAAGGCCCGACTCAAGAGTGCCTCAACCATCTGGGCCGGCATGGCCAGCGCCCGGCGCATATTCATTTCTTCGTCTCGGCTCCGGGTTATGAGCATTTGACCACCCAGATCAACCTTTCCAACGATAAGTATCTCTGGGACGACTTCGCCTATGCCACCCGGGATGGCTTGATTGGCGAGGTGCATTTCGTTGATGACGAAAACCAATCCATCGCTCACGAAGTGTCGGGGCGTTTTGCACAAATGACCTTTGATTTCCAGTTGCGTCACGCTGCCAGCGATCAGGCGCAACAACGCAGCAATCGCCAGCGTGCTCTGCAAGACGCGTAGGTCGCTGCCGGATAACCCATTCATTATTCAAGAGGATAAGTTCATGTCCCACACCGCGCTCATGCCTATCGAAGTCAAAGTCGCCGTCTTGCGTGAGGCAGGCGGCAAACTTCAGTTTGAACGTGCCGAGTTGGCCGTTCCGCGTCCCGATGAAGTTCGTGTACGCATCGTTGCGACGGGTGTTTGCCACACGTTGCGACGGGTGTTTGCCACACCGATATGGTCGTACGCGACCAACTTTTTCCGACACCGCTGCCCATCGTTCTGGGCCACGAAGGTGCTGGGATTGTTGAGGCCGTAGGCAATGCTGTGACAACCATCGTTCCTGGCGATCACGTTGTCATGACCTACATGTCCTGCGGCCTTTGTCTGCCATGCGAGACCGGACATCCGGCGCATTGCTCCCATATGCACCCACTGAATTTCGGTGGCGGTCGCCTCGACGGCAGCACCTCCACCTGCAGTTGCGACAACGCGGCCCCGATACACGATCACTTCTTCGGCCAGTCGTCCTTTTCGACTTACGTGATTGCTAACGAACGCAACGTGGTCAAAGTATCGAAAAAAGCACCGCTGGAACTGCTTGGCCCTTTGGGGTGCGGCATACAGACAGGCGCTGGTTCTGTGCTCAAGGCCCTACGAGTTGAAGCGGGTAGCAGCTTCGTTGCATTCGGTGCCGGCGCAGTCGGTCTGGCAGCGGTGATGGCCGCCCGGGTTGCCGGCGCGACGACCATTATCGCCGTGGACGTTACGCCGAGTCGCTTGGAACTGGCGCTTGAGGTCGGCGCCACACACGTCATCAACAGCCGGGAAGAAGACCCGGTGGAGCGCATTCGCGAGATCACTGGAGGCGGGGCGAATTACAGCCTGGAATGCTCCGGACGCGCGGAAGCTCTACGTCAGGCCATCGACGCACTCACGACGCTGGGCACCTGTGGCATCGTCGGCGCGACCAAGATGGGCACCGAAGTCGCTTTCAACATCAACGACGTGATGATCCCGGGCAAACGCATCATGGGCATCGTGCAGGGTGACGTGGTCGCCAACGCGTTTATTCCCACGCTTGTCGATCTGCACCTGCAAGGGCGTTTCCCCTTTGACAAGTTGTGCCGGTTCTACACCTTTGAGCAGGTCAACGAAGCGATGGCCGATAGCGAAAGCGGTATCACCATCAAACCGATACTTCGTATGCCGGCAGCTGCCGACCGAGCCTGATTTTTTTCAAACTCATCAAAGGATTTCAAGATGACTGTTCAACTCGTAATCGACAATATCGCGCAAGCCGCCTCGGACGGTAAAACCTACCAGCGCATCGATCCTGTCAGTGGCAACGTTGTCAGCACCGGCGCGGCGTGCAGTGTGGAAGATGCGCGACGCGTCGCTGCATCGTCCCAGCAAGCATTTAAAACATGGTCGAAAGTGGGCCCGACCGAACGTCGTCGGCTACTGCTGGCGGCGGCTGATGCGTTGGAAAGCAAGATGGAGCTTTTCTGCAGTGTCATGGCTGAAGAAATCGGCGCCTCTCGACTCTGGTCGCAGTTCAACGTTGGGGCTTCGGCCAATCTGCTTCGTGAAGCGGCATCGCTGACCACCCAAATCAAGGGTGAAACCCTCGCCACCGACAAGCCCGGCACGTTGTCAGTCACCTTGCGTCAACCCGCCGGCACGGTGTTGAGCATTGCACCGTGGAACGGTCCGGTCATTCTTGGCACCCGGTCCATTGCCTACCCGTTGGCCTGCGGTAACACGGTTATTTTCAAAGGTTCAGAAAACAGCCCGCGCACTCATGAGCTGCTGGCCCAGGCGTTCTATGACGCGGGGTTCCCGGCTGGCGTGGTGAACTTTATTATTTCGGCGCCAGAAGATGCCGGCGCTGTAACTGAAGTGCTGATCGCTCACGATACGGTACGCCGGGTCAATTTCACCGGGTCGACCAACGTCGGCCGGATGATTGCCCAGACCAGCGCGAAGTACCTCAAGCGCTGTCTGCTCGAACTGGGCGGGAAGGCACCGTTTATTGTGTTAGAGGACGCCGACCTCGAAGGCGCGGTCAACGCTGCCGTGTTTGGCGCATTTCTGTACCAAGGGCAAATCTGTATGTCGACCGAGCGCTTCGTGGTCGATGAGTCTGTCGCTGATGCTTTCGTGGCAAAGTTTGCTCAACGTATTCGAGACCTCGAACAGGGGAGCCCGGTGCTTAATCCTGCCAGCGTAATCGGCCCGATGATTTCCCAAGGCTCGGTACAGCGCATCAATCAGTTGCTGGATGACGCCGTAGGGAAGGGGGCCACGATTGTGGTGGGAGGTCTGGCAGAGGAGGCGCAGATGGCGCCGACGCTGGTGGATCGAGTGTCATCGAAAATGGATATCTACGATGAAGAAACCTTTGGGCCCGTCACCACCGTGGTTCGGGTCAAAGGCGCGGAGCAGGCATTGGCAGTCGCTAACGATACGGCGTTCGGTCTGTCGTCAGCCATCTTCAGTCGCAATGTCAGCCTGGCCCTTGATCTGGCTGGCCGACTGGATGCCGGTTGCGTACACATCAACGGGGCAACGGTGCAAAACGAGCCTCAAGCCCCTTACGGTGGTATGAAGAACAGTGGCTACGGTCGATTCGACGGCAGCGCGGTGATAGAGGAATTCACTGAAGTGAAATGGGTCACGGTCGAACCTTCCGACCAGCCTTATCCATTCTGATATCCAGATACGGGAACCGGCTCTGAGGAGCCGGTCTACCCAGAGTATGGATTAATGCCCTGCGGCCTCCGCAAATTTTTTCGGCGCTACAAACGCCGGCGCCAAGGTGGCTGACAGGCGATACTCGATGGTCGTCGCCAGCCACATTGAATAGGCCAACAACTCTACTCCTTCCTCGACCGTCGTCTTGGCCAAGCGCTCGTAACCTTCGCCCAACACAAGATGCCAAAAGCTCCCCATGCCGAAAACGCGTGAAAACAGCAGCACGCCAAAGCCTGTAGCGAATGCGCCAAATGCGCGGGATTGCGTGAACGCAGCGAGGTCGGCCAATGTCTGTTGGCGGTTGGCTTTGCCCAAGGCCACCGTTACGCAGACGGTCGCGATGGCCAGGAACGGCACGCACCAGGCGCTATGACTGATGGGGTCGAACAAGCCATCCAGCTCTCGCATCAACAGGCAGGCAAAGAAACCGCCGGCCAGTGATTTGAATCCCGCATGACCTTTGCTCGTCGGCAGCGTCCAGAACAGTACGGCGATAATGAACAGCATCAACTCCTGGCTGATTTCGGTGAACGATATCTCGAGAATCTGAGTGTGAAAAACGGCGATGTCCAGCCAGAGCATCGCCAGTGAAAAGAAAACAAATCCGAATCTCAGCAACAATGAGAAAGAGGCCAGTTTCAACTCATGAAGAATAGGGTGCAAAACAGCTCCAAAGGGTTATGTATTTGAAATGGAAAGGTATTTGACGACAAATCGACGTCCTGTATGTATGGCATTTATGGATGAAGATTATCGATATATTCGATTTAACAGCATTAAGAGCTGCCCGCGATGCCGACACATTGAGCACCGCAGAGCCTGTATCACTTGAAGGTTTTCTGAATCACGGAAACACCCAGCGCGATGCTGGCGATCACGATAATCACCCAGAAATACTCCATGCACGCGACCAGAGTTGCCTGCTGATGCAGGTTTTGACCCAGCGCCATCACCGATAATTGATTGGCAGGACCAGCGCCCATAGCGGGCGTGAGCGACTGTGCCAGCAACTGCGTGTTGGCCTGGTAAATCGGATCAGATGAATTGAAGTGCCCGTTGAGGTTGCTGTATTGCAGCGTCGTGCGCCATTGCAGAAACAAGGTGGCAACAGTTGTGCCGAGCGCCATGGCGATCTGTCCGAGCATGCTTTTAATCTGATAGGCATGGGCAAACAAAGTGTCGTGATGCGTCACGTCGCGAAATGTCTGCATGGCGGCGGTCGCAAGCACCAACATCACAAAGCAGCCATTGAGTATCAGCGCGGGCAATATGTTCGCCCACATGTTTGCATCAGGGGTGAGCGATGACAAAAGCAGACCAAAGCTGATAAGCGCCGCAAACCCGGCCACAAAGAACTTTTTCGGCCCCGGATGCTTCGGTATGACAAAGGCCATTACGATCCACGTCAACAATGCACCGGCGAGACCAAACGCCTGGAACGTCCCGATCGTGTCCCACGAGTAGCCGAGGGCGGTTTGCAGGAAGTACGGCAAAATGTAGTTATTACTGCCCAGAACGATGTACGTGAAGCAGAACAAAGAAACGCCGAGGATGTAGCGCGACTGCATCAGGTCTCTGACTTTGAGAAACGGTGTATGCTTGGCATGCTCGGCATGGAAGAAGATGTAAACACCCAAAGCCGCCAGCAAAGCGAATGCCAGCAGAATCACTGTCTCGTTATAAAAGTCGTAGTAGGAACGCTGCAGCACATACAGCAGGAAGAAGGTGCTGACAGACAGCAGCAAGATATTTCCTGGACTGGACGGCGAGCGTTCATCCTCTTCGATTGCCGTGTCAGGCAAGAACCTTGTACATAGAAAACCCGCTACCACGGCCCCCGCGATCAGCAGCCAGAAGATGGCGTGCCAGGTATCTTCGACCACCACCAGCGATGACAGAAAAGGGGCCGCAGCCGTGCCACTGGCGAGCCCCGTGGCAAATACTTTGACGCCTACGAATCTCCCTGGTCCGGGAGGTAGAAGATTGACCATCAAGCGAGCGGACGTCATGAAGGACGCCCCTCCCAACGCCATGATCACGCGGCCAACGGTGAACGAAGTCAGATCATCGCTGACGCCGCACACAAAGGCGCCCACCACATAAATGCTGATCGAGCCCAACATGAAATTGCGCCAGCCGAGTCGCTCAACCAACCAGCGCTGCTTTGAAATAACCACGACTGCGATACACGCATAAAGCGCGGCAACCAACGTGAACTCTTCAGGGCTGGCGTCTATTTCGCCGCGAATAGGCGCTGAGGCGAAAGCAATCATGCCGGCCTGAAGATATTCGAGCGCGCATAAAAGGCCGACGGCGACCAGCAAAGCGGCGTTTTTCCGATACATGAGCTGACTCGTCAAGGTTTCAACAGTTGGGAGGAGGGGCCGCGGTCTTCGTTGGCGCTGATTATTTGTTCGACGATGTCATTTGCATCCTTGAGTTCGTTCTCAAAAATATCGGTGCTGTAAGCAGGTTGCGCAGGTGTCTTTTTATTGAGTCGCTCGCCGCTGGTATCGGTGGTATCAACCGACACACGCATTGAGAGCCCCAAGCGCAATGGATTTGCGGCGATTTCGTCAGGACGTAGAGCGATACGGACCGGCACGCGCTGAGTGACTTTGATCCAGTTGCCCGTAGCGTTCTGTGCCGGCATCAACGAAAAAGCGCTGCCAGTCCCGGCATCCAGTCCTACGATGGTTCCGTGAAACATCACCTTGCGTGCATAGGCATCGGCGTGCAGTTCCACAGGTTGGCCGATCCGCAAGTCCTCAATCTGCGACTCCTTGAAGTTGGCGTTCACCCACACCTGATCGATCGGAACGACAGACATCAGAGCAACGCCCGGACTGATACGCTGGCCGACCTGCACACTGCGCTTGGTGATCAAGCCACTGACCGGCGAGTTGATCTGCGTGCGATGCAGGGAAATAAACGCATCACGCAAATTGGCCGCGGCCACCAGCACGTCGGGGTGCGTTCTTAGCGTGGTGTTGTCGACCATGGCCAGACGCACTGCCAGGGCATGCCGCGTGCCGTCGAGTCCGGCGAGGGCGTTTTTGAGCACTTCCTCGGCGTGGCTGATTTCTTCCCGAGACACAGCGCCACTTGCGGCGAGTTGACTGCGACGGCGAACGTCATCCCGAGCCCTGCGCACGTCGTTCTGCCGCTGACTGACCTCAGCTTCCAGTTGTTGCACCTGGTAATACTGGGTACGCGCCTGTCGCACGGTTCGGGCCAGGTTCGATTGAGTGCGTTGATACTGGATTTCGGCATCGACTGCATTGAGCGTGACCAACGGAGCGTGGGCATCGATATGGTCGGTGTTATCGGCGCTGATGACGGTCACCGTTCCGCCGACCTGTGAGGTCACCTGCACGATATTACCGTCCACGTAGGCATCATCGGTGGACTCACTGCCAAGCCCCAGAAAATACCAGCTCGCCAGGACGGCCAAGAGCAGCGCGATCGCGACAATCAGCAGCAGTTGCGGACGAAATGACTTGGATGGACGGGAGGCGTCAGAAGAAGAGGGTGTTGGGGAGGTCATGATTTATCAACTACGGTGGAATTTGCAGGGGAGGTGACAGGGAGTTCCGGGCGATAGCCACCGCCCAGTGCTCGGCTCAGGTTCGCTTGCAGCGACAGTGCGCGAGACTCCAGCGTCACCAGTTGGCGCTTCTGGGCCAGGGTCGCATTCTCCGTGGCCAGCACTTGCAGATAGGTTGCCAATCCTGCGCCGTAACGAAGGTTGACCAGATCGGAAGCGGCTTGCGCGGTATTGACCGCGTCCACTTGCTGCGCCATTCGCTCTTTCAGCCAACGAAGCGAAGACAACTGATCGGCAATATCGCGAAGCGCATCGACAACGGTCTGGTTGTAATTTTCAACGGCGAGGTCGTAAGCCGCGTTCTGTGCACTCAAATTGCCGCGCAAACGCCCACCCTCAAAGATGGGCAGACTGATAGCGGGCGACACGCCCAGAATTCGGCTGCTGTGATCGTTGAAAGTGCTGAACGCAAGGCTTTGCAAACCAACGAAGGCTGTCAGATTCACATTGGGATAAAACCGAGCTTTGGCGACTTCAATCTCATGCCCCGACGCCTCTACACGCCAGCGCTGAGCGACAACGTCGGGGCGGTGTCCCACCAGTTCGGCTGGAATGTTGCTGGGCATCACCACGTGATTGCTGGCTAGCATGCGAGGGCGGGTGATCGAGCGATCTCGATCAGGCCCTTGGCCCAACAAAGAGGCAAGCTTGTTCTGGTTCAACTCGATCATTTCCTTCAAGGCCGCGATATTGGCGCGACTGGCGGGAAGCGATGCCTGTGATTGCTTGATATCGATCTGACTACCCAACTCAGCAGTGAATCGTTGTTGAGTGAGTTTTTCGATATCGATTTGCTGGTTCAACAAAGCCTGGGCTACGTCCAACTGCTCGTACGTATCCTGCAGGGCGATATAGGTCTGTACAACGGCCGATGACAAAATCAATGATGCCGCGCGACTATCGACTTCAAGCGCCTTTCTGCGTCCAACAGCGGCTTCAACCGCTTCGCGGTTCTTTCCCCAGAAATCCAATTCGTAACCGACATTCAGCGTTGCCTGATCGACATTTTGCCAGGTGCCTTTAACCGGGGCAGGGGTGGTGCCATTTGAACTAAATCTCTCACGGGTGGTGCTCGCTGATGCTTCGATATGCGGCAACAGCGACGCGCCTTCAATTACTTCCATCGCGTTTGCTTGGCGCACGCGAGCGGCAGCAGAGCGCAACGTCGGGCTTTGTGCCAACGCCTCCTCAACTAGATTATCCAGTTGTTTGTCGTTGAAGCTGCTCCACCAGGTTTGATTTGGCCAAGCAGATGGCGATAGCGTGGCCCCGCTGTCGGCTAAGGTTTCACTAGCGTTTCCGGGTTCTTGCAGGCTTGAGACTGGCTTTAAATCATTGAAGGAGCATCCGCTTAGCAGCACGACCAATGCTGCTACCGAGAATCGAGCGGCAAGGGGAAGCCTATAACGTGGGTGCGCTGACGCCTCGTTTTTACAACTGTTCATTACGTTTGTTCTCTTACGGCAAATAGAAATCAGGCCAAAGATAGGGCAGGATTCAATAAACACTGTCAGTGTCGTTATGGACAAAAAAAAGCGACTTAACGGGCTCTTAGCCCTTTAACGATTACGGAGACCGAATGGTCGATGTCATCCAGGTTATCGAGGTTTGCCGTTACCAAATGAAGCCACGACATACCGGTAAGTAGCGAGACTGCGCTTTCGACGGCTGGACCTTCATCGATGTCGCCCGACTCTACAGCGCGTTCAAAAATCTTTCTTAACGTACGCTCGCGACGTGGCAAAAACTCTTTTCTGAACTCCTCTAGAGCCTGCGGTTCGTGCTGTATCTCGGCAATCAGGCTGCGTAATGTTTCGCCCGCACTTGAGGTCCGCCACCAACTCCAAAGTGAGCGCAGGTGAATGATCAAGTCTTTATTCAAATCTCCAGTGTCCGGCTGCGTCACGAAGGTCAGGGCGGTACGTTCATAAACATCCCTGAGCAACGCGCCCTTGTTTTTCCACCACCGGTAGATCGTAGGCTTGCTCGAACCGGCCCGTTCTACCAACGCATCCATTGTGAATGCTCGATACCCACGCTCCTCGAGAATCGCTGCAGCAGCCTCAAGAATGGCCTCTGTGCTCTGAGGACTGCGAACAGCCCCTATGGAGGATCTGCTACGCAGCTTGGCGGATTTCAGGTGGTTGGGCTTGGATTTCATACAGTGCTCTGATTGATTCTAAGCGTGAAAACGCCAATAGAAACTGTGGGTATTTATAATTCCAAAGACATTTTTGGTCAACAAAAGAGGCTTGGATCAGGCATTCAGAACATGAATAGTGACTATGGCTTTTTGTAATAACTCATTGAGCCTGTGGCTGTTAGAGTGGCTGAATTATTGCTGTCGATATGCCATTTTCTGTCATTTTTATAAATCGGCGGTTACTGCTAGTTAATAGCAAGCTATGTGTGGCCGTTTAGTTTTATTGTAGTTGCAGTGCTTAGGAGGCAGGAGTGCATACGCATTTAATTGACGCGTTTAATATTCTTGAGAGCGTAAACAAAGCGATGGGGCAATGGATAGAGGAGGCCGCGGCCAGCCAAAACCTGACACTCTTGGACTTTCGAATTCTTGATAGCTTGGCGCAGGGTACTGCGCTGACAACGGAGCAATGTAGTCAGCATTTGAATGTCATTTCATCCAAAATCGCACGAAGTATCGATAAACTCGAAAAGTCAGGCTTTGTGCAGCGCCGACGGGAGAAGCCAGATCGGCGCCTAGTTACGCTGCAGTTATCTGATAAAGGCCTTGAGAGTTATGAGGTTGCCTTGGGCTCTCTTATTGAGCGATGGAAAAGTGCATCAAATGGTGTTGGTGCGGAGGTATTGAAGATCACTGCACTTTTTGAGGGTTTACAAGGAGTACTTATTGCCAAGCTTGTTAAAAATCTACTGTGAGAAATTCGTTAAGCGTCTTCCTTTCCAGATTGAATTAGAATAACTCTTAAATACCCCTGTACTAGTAAGCCTATCTGCTACAACCGCCCCTGAAAATATCCATCCGTGAGTACACTACGCAGGTATGAAGCTATCGCCAACTATAAAATCCGAGTCTAGCGACAATGAACGATCGCAAATGCTGGACGGCCTTACTTATTCGCCAAGATTATAATTGATCGCGACTCTGCTAAGGCTATATTTTTCAGACAATTACTTTCGCATTTTTAACCCTTTAACTGATCTGGCCCGCTGTTCATCCAGACTGTTGTAATAGGTGTTTTGCGTGGTGCTGAGACTGTTATGACGCAAGTCCGCTTGGAGATCCTTCATATCGCGAAGCGGCGCATCGAACGTCGCGGCCGTATGTCGTAGCCAATGCAGCGACGCAGAACGGAGATGGTCAATTTCATCCTCAGTCCAATTTTCGCTCTTCATGCGTTGCAAGGCCCTGTCAAACACCACTTGAAGCAGTGTCCTTACATGCCGATCTGATAATCCACCACGACCCTTAAGCGTACTTATCAGTGGAGTTTGTTCCTGTGGTGAGGGCAGGGGAGAGAGCCTCAGGAACTGGCGATACCGCACGAGATAGCAATTTATGTATTCGTCTCTTACGCTGATCTTGGCAGCTTTGTTGCCCTTACCGACGACGTGGAACCACCAGTTGCCTGTTGTATCCCGTCGCAAATCACCCATTGTTGGCCGCCAGTTTTCACGGCCGACGAGGTCGGAAACTCGAAGGTACATAGCAAAGAGGGTCGCCAGCACAAATAGCGTACGTTCGTAGGCGGGATCTTCGTCAGCCATCTGTTCTGCGGTATCAAGCACGAAACTCCATTGCAATTCCGTTAAGGATCGAGACGCAACCCCCGACTTGTTCCGCTGCTTGTAGACTGATTTCTGCTTGATGGCACGGAACGGATTTGATTCCGTGAGGCCCTCATCCATCGCATGCTGAAAGAAGCTGCCGCAGACAGCAAAGACCTGAGCTACAGATCCTTGGGCCATGTGGTATGCGCCAGTGACAAGATCGTTCATCGTCTCAGTCGCCAGCTTGCGCTCACGTTTAGATACGGTGGTACTGAATGGTCGCCAATCGGGATTTACCACGTATTCGTCTGATTCAAGACGCTTACGACCGCCGATGCGTTTGAATCGAGATTTGATCATGGGGCCGACCCAGCTCACCGGCGGCTTAAGACAGAACTCCATGAATTGCTCTGCATCGGAGCGGCACAAATCTAAGAGTGGTTTACGAGCCACAATCAACGTCCAAAGCAGTAAACGTTCGACGTGAGTTCTGAAGGAGTTGAAGGTTGACTGGTTGCCGGCGTAGGACTTCAAAAAACTCCGTACAACCAGATAGCTGTCAATGGCCCGGCAGCTGTCATCGAAACTTTTGAGATATTCCTGGACAGTAGAACGTTCGTTGCTGAGCTGGAGAAAATTGAGCTCGTGGAAGCACTCGAAGGTGTCGAACAGCGGCTGCGGGAGACGTGACATGCAATGGCCAATACGTTACTGGAGTGGCTCTAGCTTGCGTGTATCGTTACCGTTATGCAACATCCGGGTCTGACAGTTATCGGATATTGCATCTATGCCAAACCCTTCCTTTTGCATTTAGGATGACAACAATTGACTATTTCCATCAGCGGGCCTGATCTTACCGACCTGCAAATCAAACCTTAGAGCTAGGGTCAGTTGGCAAGGATTACCAACGCAGTGTCCAGACCTATAATGATTCTTGAATGCTGACAGAGCAGCTACCGTCTAAGCCGGTTGGACGCTAATAGTAAATCCACTCAATTTAGCGCTTCGACTCTTTGATTCCCGATAGATTTCTTCAAAGGCCCTCAATGTCGCGGAAAAACTTTTATCGTCGCCAGCCGCTGGCTGCACGGCTCACTAAGCTGATAATGCAAGTGGCAGTGGGCAGTGCTGCTACGTCAGGTGTGTTTCTGACAGCGCCACGCCGAACCGGGAAGTCCACTTTCGCCCGCGAAGATTTGAGGCCTGCCTTAGAAGAGGCGGGAGCCATTGTGTTGTATGCCGATCTTTGGAAAGACCTGACGAAAGGGCCGCGAACTATCATCGGCGAGACTGTCCGAGAAGCTCTTGGACGTAACGAGAAACTCATGATGCAATTGGTGATAGCTCCCAGGCTGGAAACGATAAGTGTCGGTCGCGTGAATTTCAACGTGAACACAATTGGACTCGGGGAAGAAATTGATCTGACCAAGGCATTTGCAGCGCTGTCCGATGAGTCGAAAAAACTCATTGTGCTCATAATCGACGAAACTGAACATGCGATCACTACAGACGAAGGCGTCGCAGCGCTCTTTGCGCTAAAGGCGGCTAGGGACGAACTCAACAGCTCCAAGCATTATGGTCTTCGCATCGTTTGCATCGGATCAAACCAAGACAAGCTTGCCATGCTTCGCAACAGCAGCGATGAGGCGTTTTTTGGGGCCTCAGTGCTGCAGCTCCCAATGCTGGATAGAGACTTCATTGATTGGTATTGCAAGGCGCTTGATCTTCCACATGATCTCGATTCTTCAGATGTATTTCAGTTGTTTCAAGAGAACTGTTATCGACCTGAACTTCTCAATGCAGCCGTAAAGGATGTGCGTTTCGATATCACTGTCGGCCCTGAAGCGATTTTGGTGCGTTTTGCTGAGCTTGTCCGAGCGCAGGCAGAAGCATTCAATGCGAACTTTCAGGCGGGGATCCGTGGCCTCACTCCAGTCCAGTCTGCCGTCCTACGTGTGATGGGGGCGAAAGGTGAGAGTTTCGCGCCCTTCGAATCCTCGACTATGGAGTTGTATTCCAAAGCGATAGAGAACGCCGGCATAGAAACAAGCGCTTCTAAAATTGAAGTAGCAGACGTGCTGCTAGCGCTCATGGCGCTCCAGGAAAAACAACTGGTTTGGAAAACTTCTCGTGGTGTCTATTCGGTTGAAGAACAGGTGATAGTTGACCTTCTACGCAAGGATGGACTGTTGGATGTCCTGGTGTGAACCTCATCAATCATGTGATGCCTCACTCGTTGGTCGACCAAAACCGAAGCTAATCGGATGTCAGAAGTCTTCAGCTTGAAAGATGTCGCGGTGCGTTCTCTTCCTAGGTTTCGCTACCCGTACACAAGATTCCGGTGGTTTCATTTGTGCTGGTGTTGAAGTACTTTAAAGATAGCGTCGAAATTTCGCATGAGCGATCAGTTCAATGCCAACACCGGAATTTCGTGTGCGGCATTTGACCTGTCAAATTAAACCCGCGCAGGAGGTCTGAACGATGACTGATGAGCCCGTTAGATACCGCCCCTATAGCCGGTTTGAAGATGGGTACGAGGACCTTCCACTCGATTCAAACGAGATCGAGGTGCGTCTGGCTATCGCTGACTATGTGATTCGCCGAGTGGCTGGCACACCCACCGGTGAAAGCATTTTCAAGGGGTTGGTCAGGCATTTTGAGAACCGCTACCCACACCATAAATTGCTCGCCCTTTATCTGACTAACCCTGAATCCTTGGTGCCGGAATACAGGGACAGTGAGTCAGACGCGGAGATTGAGGTTGAGGAGAGCGAGGTCGGTCTTTCACTGAATAAGCTGGATATCAGATTGCAAGAAAGCCTGCTTCATTGTCATCCGGATCAAGAACCGTGCGGCCCACTCGCAGGATTGAGTTTTGATTTTCCTGCCCGACCGGTACGCCACCGAAAAAAGTGAATGTCGTTTGGCCTTCGAAGGTAAGGCACCTATGGGAGGTTTATCAGCGCTCGCCAAATTTTGCCTTTCTTGCCTGTGCCGCACGGCAATAAGGAGTCGAGAATGCACAACAAAATCGATATCAGTATTGTGGCTGACGCCCGGACCAAACTCGAGCGCATTCAAAAGTCGCCAAATTATCATAGCTTTTTTAACGGCAACGCTATTGACGCCTTTAGCAAGGTGGAAGGCTCTGCTTTCGCTGGCAGTTCCCGTAAGCGCACAAAGCTGAACGATCAGCCGCAGCGCGACTGAATTGATTTCCCTTTGGCAAATTATATCGAGTTCATGCTTAGTCGGAAGGAGAGCGAGTTCAGCTCTGGATTATCCTTTTTAAGGATTTTCTCAAATTTAAGGATCATTTTTTCATGTGCAATGCTGTCTTGCGCTGATGCTTCTACTGCGAGGGGGCGCGATGACGGATTACGTTTTTTCACCGATATCTAGCTTTTTACAATCCGCTCAACGCTTTCTTATTTACGAAGGGGTGTCCACGCTCCGAATCAACCGTAAAACTACTGCTTATGATCGTAACTGCTTGATCCTAAAGTTTTATTAAAATAATGGAGGTTTTCTCATTTTTAAGGAGTGGTGACAAGAGTAGACGTCAAATACGGATTCGTCGAATCAGTGACTTACGTGGCTTATGAACATATCTGACATAGCATCTGGTTTAACATAATATACATTATGCGTACCCACATATACCGCCCGTGGGTATCTCCGCCGTTGCTTTTCACAGGGATCGGCCAGGCCGAATTTCTCTGAGGCGAGAAATTCGCCGTCGTGCACGTCGCCCTTTGTGGTTAACGCTTGTCCGGATAGTCCACGATGGTTTCGTGCTGCAGCACTTTCCCGTTTACTTCCAGCGTTATCGTTTTGCGGATGCGCGTTCCACTGAATGGGCTTGCGCACGGCACCGGCTTTTCACGCCGCAGGAGCCCGTCGGTAATCAGATTAACGCCCAGCGCGCCGCCCAAAAGTCCCATCAAGCCTGCAAGGAAACTCATTGATTGCGTCATCGTGTCGAAGATTGGCTCAAGCATACTTGGGATGTCGGGAGGCTCTGGGCATGGGACATTGGTCTGCTGACAAGCACGCGACCAACTTTCCAGTGACTCAGCCACCGTATTCGCGGCTTCAAGCTGTTGGTGGTGCTTGAAATCGATAAACGCGTACCAGACGTACGTGCCTGGTGCCACAGAAAAAACCACCATAAACACACCGCAAAGCATATGCTTGCGCGCGATATTAAGGGCCCCGAAATTCTTCTCCGAGCGAATTCCCCAGTAGATAAGCCCTGTCACGATGCCCCAAACAAGAAATGCGGCCAGATACTTTAGCCAAAACACATTCAGCTCAGCGTTGACCCCCGAAAAATAGACCCACTTATCCCTGATGCTTCCAACTATCGTTTCCACGCCCACTATCGCCTCTCTCATCCCAAGGTTCAGGCATAACTCAACTAAATGACTATTTAGTTGAGTTATATCAATAACTTACATCTTAAACCGATCAACCGACTGCGACAGCTTCCCTGCCAAACTCGACAGTTCATCCGTCGTCGACGCCGTCCCCGCAATTACACGGCTGTTGCTTTCCGACATCCCTGCAATCATCTCCACCTGATGGGCGATCTCGTTACTGGCCAGGCTCTGTTCACTGATGGTGCGGGAAATATCGTTGACCAACTCAGTGGTATTGAGCGTGGCCTGGAGGATCTCGCGAATCGCGCGTTCCACGTCGGCCGTGACGGCCATGCCCTTGTCCACTTGAGCAACGCCCTCCTCCATGCTGGTCACCGCTTCACGGGTGTTCTGCTGGATACGCCCGACCATGCTGGCGATTTCCTGGGTGGATGCGCTGGTGCGCCCTGCCAGGCTGCGCACTTCATCGGCCACCACGGCAAAACCGCGGCCCTGCTCACCGGCGCGGGCGGCCTCGATGGCGGCGTTCAGGGCCAGCAAGTTGGTCTGGTCGGCGATGCCTTTGATCACCTGGATAATGCTGAAGATTGCTTCGGATTCTTTGTCCAGCGTGCGGATCACCTGGGCTGATTGCTGGGCCGAGCGTGCGATGCCGTCCATGTCGCTGACCACTTGATGAATGATCCGGCCGCCGTCCTTGGCCAGGGTTTCAGCCTGGTTGGCCATGTCCAGCGCGTGCCCGGCATGGCGGGTGATTTCTTCGATGCTGGCGGTCATTTCACTGGCAGCGGCGGCCATGGTGCTGGCGGCCTCGCTTTGCTGCTGGCTGCTGCCCGCCACCTCATGACAGCCCTGGCTCAGGCGTTCGCTTACACCGTTGACCTCATGGGCATTGCTGCGTACCACGTCGATCATGCCGCGCAAATCGCGCTGCATGGTGGCGAGGCTGCGAATCAGCGTACTGGCTTCGTCCTGGTTGCGCGGCTCGACAATTGGTTCGCTCAGGTTGCCGTGGGCGATACTGTCGGCAATGCGGCTGGCGGTGCGCAGCGGTCCCATGATGCTCATGATCACCCAGCGTCC
The DNA here is from genome assembly GCF_900004865.1 of Pseudomonas sp. 37 R 15. NCBI lineage: Bacteria > Pseudomonadati > Pseudomonadota > Gammaproteobacteria > Pseudomonadales > Pseudomonadaceae > Pseudomonas > Pseudomonas sp. 37 R 15. The sequence continues at coordinate 147,046 of NZ_CVTV01000062.1, forward strand.
CTGGGCCAGCAGCAGCAAAAGACTGGCGCCCAGGACCACGGCCAGGATCCAGTTGGCGTTGCTGATCGCTTGCTGGGTACCGGTGCTGGTGTGCAGCGTATGGCTTTCGATCACTTCACTCAGCGCGGCCATCTGCTCCTCCAGCTGGCGGAACGCTGCGTTGAAGGTTTCCAGCTCCCCACGCGCCGCCTCGGGATTGGCCAGGGCCAGCGCGACGATGCGCTCGCCGGCGCTGACGTAAGTCTCCAGGCTGGGTTTGATTTTTTCCAGGCTGGCCTTGATGGTGGCGTCCAGCGGCAGCTGGAAATTATCCGCCAGCATCTGCCGGAAGTGCTCGGCATGCTCCTTGAGCGAGGCACTGACCTCGGCCGGCGTGCTGGTGCTTTTGCCCAGCCCCACCAGCATGGCGGACAACACATCGGCACGCAGGGCGTCGTGCATCATGTCGGCTTCCATATGGTTGCGCAGCACCGTCATGCTGACTTCATTGTCCTGCACGGCAGCGCCCATCCGGGAGTTTCCCAGGTAGCCGGCCAGGCTCATGATCAAGGCGGTCAGCAGCCCGGTCGCAATCAACAGCATCAAGCGTAGTTTGATCGTCATCTGTATCCCCATACCTGGACCGCCGGTTGGGAAACCAACCGTTCGAGCGTCATCAGTACCGTTATCGGCACTGGTATCGGTTAGTGAAGCCCAAGTTTGCGGATCTGCGCGAATCCCTTAAGCTGGGCGTTTTTTGCCCGGACTTGCCCATGCCTAGAAGCATCGCCCACCTCGCCCTGCTGTTGGGCTTGATCACCGCCGTCGGCCCCTTTGCCATCGACAGCTACCTGCCGGCGCTGCCAACCCTTGGCGCCAGTCTCAACGCGTCGCCGGCCGCCGTGCAGATGAGCCTGACCGTGTTCTTCATGATCATCGGGGTGTGCCAGCTGTTCTACGGCCCGATCAGCGATGTATTTGGGCGTAAGTTGCCGATCTATGCGGGGTTGGTGATCTTTACCGTGGGCAGTATCGGCTGTGCGTTGGCCCCCACCATCGAAGTGCTGATCGGTTTTCGCGCGGTGCAGGCCTTTGGGGCATGCGCGGGGATGGTGATTCCACGGGCGATTGTCCGCGACCTGTACACCGGCCATGAAGCGGCGCGCCTGATGGCCTTGTTGATGCTGGTGATGAGCGTTTCACCGATCCTTGCGCCATTGGCCGGCAGCCTGGTGATTTCGTTCTGGAGCTGGCGCGAGGTGTTTGCCGCGTTGGCGGTGGTGGCGCTGCTGTGCCTGGTGATGACGATCGTGCAACTGCCGGAAACCCATCCGGCGGAACGTCGTTTGGGCAAGACCCTGGGCAGCGCATTCGGCAGCTACGGCGCCCTCCTCCGCGATCCGGTGTTCACCGGGTTGTCGGTGGTAAGCGGCTTTGGCCTGGCCACGTTCTTTGTGTTTATCGGCAGCGCGCCCTTTGTATACATCGAATACTTCGGCCTGACACCGACGCAATTCAGCCTGTGCTTTGCCGTGAATGCGGCGTCATTTTTCGCCATGAGCCAGCTGACGGCACGCCTGAGCGCCCGCTTTGGCCTGCCGCCGCTGATCCGCTGGTCGGTGATTGCCGTGGCAACCGTGATGGCGCTGCTGGCGGCCAGTACGCTGTGGGGCAATCACCTGGTCTTGATGATGACGCTGCTGTTTATCGGCTTCGGTTTTCTCGGCCTGTTATTACCGGCCGCCGGGGTGTTGTCCCTGGAAGACCATGGCGCGGTGGCAGGTTCGGCATCGGCCCTGCTGGGCGCGATTCAGATGGTCACCGCCGCTGTGGCCATGACGCTGGTGGGACTGTTTGCCGACCATACGCCCGCGCCGATGCTGGTTGGCATCGCGCTGTGCGCGGCGGCAGCCATGCTCACGGTGTTGTGGACGCTGCGGCGCTTGCCGCCGCACCTGGCGAGCGCCTGAACAGCGCGTAACGCCTACAGATCAAACCGATCCACCGCCCGCCGCCGCTCGTTGTCGTCACGTACGTCATAGCTGGCGGTGGTCTGGATATTGGTGTGATGGGCCAGCTTTTGCGCAATCGACAGGTCATGTTCCTCGATCACCCGCGTGATGAACGAGCGGCGGAAGTCATGGGGCATGATCTTCACGCCTACCTGGTCCCCGCGCTGGCGAGCGATGTAGTAAATCGCGTGCTTGGTGATGCGTTCCCGGGTGATATGACTGCCGCGTCGTATGCGGTTGAACAGGAACGTGTCGTCCTCTTCGCCTTCCTTGAGTTGCCCGCGACGGAACTCCAGCCAGGCCTGCAGCTTGGCGAATGCCCAGTCGGGCGCGTACTTGACCAGTTCTTTATTGCCCTTGCCGATCACGCGCAAGCTGCGCTGGGCAAAATCGATCTGCGCCAGGTCAAGGTTGACCGACTCCGATTTGCGCATGCCCGAGCCGTACAGGATGCCGATGACAGCGGCGTCGCGCAGGCCCTGGGGGCGTGGGTCGGCGGCGCAGACTTCCATCATTTCGCGGATCAACGTACGGCGCAGGTTACGCCCCTGCCCCAGGCGTGTACCGGACGCGGCCTTGACCGAACGCATCTTCAACAGATGTTCCTGGCTGATCAGGCTCATCCGCCACGCTTCATTCATCACCCCGCGCACGGCATTCACATACAGTGACGAAGTGTTCGGCGCATAGCCGTCTTCACGCAACGCGGCGACCAGCGCAATCACCTGTTCGGGCTGCAGCAGGTGCCAGTCAATGTCTTCCAGGTTGACGTCGTCAAGGCCCAGACGGTCGGCGGCATCCTGCAGCACGTAACGCATGGTCAGTTGGCTGGAGGGCGCAAGGCGGGTGAGGTAGAGGGTCAGCGGGTTGCGGATGGACTCAGTCAAGGTAGATCAGCCTTTGGATTAAATATCACGAGCAATCCATTGATTAATCGTAATATTTATTGAATTGGCGAGGGCCGAGTCTAGCGCAGTCTCGCCCTTGCCATCAAATCAGGGCGCCACATCTTCTTCTTCGGCGGATGGCTGAGGTTGACTCTGGGATTGGCTCCAATCGGCGTCCTGTTTCTGCATCAGTGCAAACCAGTGACGGCGCATGAAGGTCAAGTAACTGTCCGGCGCCTTGGCAAAATCCTTCTCGTCGGCGTAGCAGCCTGGCAGCGGCAGCTCGGTGCCCTGTTCCTTGTACTGGCTGACCAACGCCTGCTGTGCGGCCACGCTGCAATCGGTCGGCAACGGCATGCCGCGCAGAGCTCCGGCGTCTTCGTCCCACCAGGCTGCGCCGTAGCGGTCAACGCCGCGCAGGCGATACTTCTCTGACTTGCCGACGTGCATGATCAACTTGAATTCATTTGGGCTGACATCGCTGGTACAGGTGCGCGAATAGCCAACAGTCGCCTGGGTATTGCCGTCACCCAGCAGGTCGGTGACCTGGGTAGCCGCCGTGTCAAAGTGCAGCGCGGCGTCGAATTGGCACTGGCGTACGTCGTCGTAGAGCATCCACACGCGCTTGGGATGCTCGCCCGCCAGCAGGTACTGGGCCGCATAGACAGACGCCGACTGGGTGCCATCGTCGTCCCGTTCGCTGACCTGTTCGGCCAGAACCAGCAGGTTCCTGCCCTGGCGATCGTCCCACGTGTAAGCGGCGACCTGCTTGCCGCGCACTTCGACACCCTCGGGGACCTGATCAATGTTCGCCAGGGTCACGCCTTCATCGGCCCGCACGGTCGTGACACAGGCGATGCACACCCACAATCCCATCAACACCGGCCGCAACTGGCCGCGTAAAAGCTGCACGCTATTCATCCGAGTACCCTGGCAAGAGATGGCTTACTTTACCGGCACTTGAAGGGCAATGCAGAGAAGATTGTTGAATAGGTACACAGAGGCCGTCGCGGGTGCATCCCACGTGAACCAAATACCCGCCGGCCTGTTCCTATCTGCCTGAAAATCACAGGGTTTAACACCTTGGCCACATAGCTGAACCCTAGCTGTCTACCTGTCAAATAAACGAGTTTTTCATCCGACTTTCATATTCGTTGAACATTTTTGCGCTTAACCTTGTAGGCAACACTTCAGAGCAATCCGGGGTTAATCGACTAAGCTGTTGATTCCGCTTTATCTTTAGCGCCGTTTTGTACTCTGCGGGCTGTAGTTTTGCCCAATAATCGCTGCTGTTTTCGCGCTCCAAGTTGCTCCAGCCGAGGTCTTGAATCTTTGAAACCCTACCCTATTCATTGCGTATCGATCGTTATCCCGGTCTATAACGAACAAGAGAGCCTGCCCCAATTGCTGCGCCGCACCACGGCGGCCTGCAAACAGTTGGCCTACGAATACGAAATCATCCTGGTGGATGACGGTAGCCGTGACGATTCGGCGCAGTTGCTCGAAGACGCCGCCGCCGAAGAAGGCAGCAACGTGGTCGCAGTGATCCTCAATCGCAACTATGGCCAGCATGCGGCAATCATGGCCGGTTTTGAACAGTGCCGCGGCGAAGTGGTGATTACCCTCGACGCCGACCTGCAAAACCCGCCGGAAGAAATCCCGCGCCTGGTGGAACAAGCCGCCCTGGGCTATGACGTGGTCGCCACGGTGCGTAACAATCGCCAGGATTCCGCGTTCCGTCGCTGGCCATCGCGCCTGATCAACCTGGCCGTGCAGCGCTCCACCGGCGTGGCCATGACTGACTACGGCTGCATGCTGCGCGCCTACCGCCGCACCATCGTCGACGCGATGCTTGCCTGCCGCGAGCGCAGCACCTTCATTCCGATCCTGGCCAATGGCTTTGCCCGTCACACCACGGAAATCCTGGTGCACCACGCAGAGCGTGAACACGGCGAGTCCAAATACAGCGCCATGCGCCTGATCAGCCTGATGTTCGACCTGCTCACCTGCATGACCACCACGCCGTTGCGCCTGCTGTCCATCGTCGGTTTCAGCCTGGCGGCGCTGGGCGTGCTGTTTGCCTTTGCGCTGATCGTCATGCGCCTGGCCTTCGGTGCCGATTGGGCGGGCGATGGCCTGTTCGTGCTGTTTGCCGTGCTGTTTGTGTTCACCGGTGGCCAGTTCATCGGCATGGGCCTGCTGGGTGAATACCTGGGCCGCATGTACAGCGATGTGCGCGCCCGCCCGCGTTTCTTCATTGAGAAAGTGCTGCGCAACCAACCGGCAGCACCGGCTCCCGTGGTCGTCGTTGATGGCCTGGTGTCTTCCCATACTTCTACTTCTACTTCCGATCAGGTCCAGTCATGAGTTCAAAAGCCGTTGTCTTCGCCTACCACGATATTGGCTGCGCCGGTATTGAAGCCTTGCTCGCTGCGGGTTACGACATCGCTGCGGTGTTCACCCATGCCGATGACCCCAAGGAAAACAATTTCTACGGCTCCGTCGCCCAGCTGTGCGCCCGCAACGGTATCCCGGTGCACGCCCCGGAAGATGCCAACCACCCCCTGTGGGTCGAGCGCATCGCCAAGCTGAACCCGGATTTCATCTTCTCTTTCTATTACCGCAACCTGTTGAGCGAGCCCGTGCTGGCCACCGCCCGCCACGGCGCGTTCAACCTGCATGGTTCGCTGCTGCCCAAATACCGTGGCCGCGCCCCGGCCAACTGGGTGCTGGTCAACGGTGAAACCGAAACCGGCGTGACCCTGCACCGCATGGTCAAGCGTGCCGATGCCGGTGCGATCCTGGCCCAACAGACAGTCAGCATCGAGCGCAGCGACACCGGCCTGAGCCTGCACGCCAAGTTGCGTGATGCCGCCAGCAACCTGCTGCGCGACGCTCTGCCGCAACTGGCCCAGGGCAAACTGACCGAAACCGCCCAGGACGAAAGCCAGGCGACCTGCTTCGGCCGCCGCAGCGCCGCCGATGGCAAGATCGACTGGAAAAAGCCCGCCGAGCAACTGTTCAACCTGGTCCGAGCCGTCACCCAGCCTTACCCTGGCGCCTTTTGCGCCGTGGGTGAGCACAAGCTCATCGTGTGGCAGGCCGACGTGGTCAAGGGCAATGAAGGCCTGGCGCCTGGCCGCGTAATCAGCGTCAACCCGCTGCGCATCGCCTGTGGCGACGACTCCCTGGTGGTCAAGTTTGGCCAGCGCAACGACAACGGCTTGTACCTGGCCGGCCCTTCCCTGGCCGATGAACTGGGCCTGGTGGACGGTTCGGTGCTGCGCGGCGCCGAGTCGGGCCGCAAGCCACGCCGTACCCGTGTGTTGATCCTGGGGGTGAACGGTTTTATCGGTAACCACCTGTCCGAGCGCCTGCTGCGCGACGACCGTTACGAAGTCTACGGCCTGGACATCGGTTCCGACGCCATCGAGCGCCTGCGCAGCCACCCCAACTTCCACTATGTAGAAGGCGATATCAGCATCCACACCGAGTGGATCGAGTACCACATCAAGAAATGCGACGTGGTGCTGCCACTGGTGGCCATCGCCACCCCAATCGAATACACCCGCAACCCGCTGCGCGTATTCGAACTGGATTTCGAAGAAAACCTCAAGCTGGTGCGTTACTGCGTCAAGTACAACAAGCGCGTGATCTTCCCATCGACCTCCGAAGTCTATGGCATGTGCCAGGACCAGTACTTCGACGAAGACACCTCCTACCTGGTGGTGGGCCCGGTCAACAAGCAACGCTGGATCTACTCGGTCTCCAAGCAACTGCTCGACCGCGTGATCTGGGCCTACGGCGACAAGGGCCTGAAATTCACCCTGTTCCGTCCGTTCAACTGGATGGGCCCGCGCCTGGACCGCCTGGATTCGGCGCGTATCGGCAGTTCCCGTGCCATCACCCAGTTGATCCTGAACCTGGTGGAAGGCACGCCGATCCGCCTGTTCGACGGCGGCGAGCAGAAGCGTTGCTTCACTGACATCGCTGACGGCATCGAAGCCCTGGCGCGCATCATCGATAACGAAAACGGTGTCTGCGACGGCCAGATCATCAACATCGGTAACCCGGAAAACGAAGCCAGCATCCGCCAGTTGGGCGAAGAGCTGCTGCGTCAGTTCGAAGCGCACCCGTTGCGCCACAATTTCCCGCCGTTCGCGGGCTTTCGCGACGTGGAGAGCAAGGCGTTCTACGGCACCGGTTACCAGGACGTGGCCCATCGCAAGCCGAGCATCGAAAATGCCAAGCGCCTGCTGAACTGGGAGCCGACCGTGGAGATGAGCGAAACCATCGGCAACACGCTGGATTTCTTCCTGCGCGAAGCCATGCTTGAAATAGCGGATAAAAAGTAATGCAGGCAGGCCTTCGCATCGACGTCGACACCTACCGTGGCACCCGCGAAGGTGTGCCACGGTTGCTCGAGTCCCTGGATGAAGCCGGGGTCAAGGCGACGTTTTTCTTCAGCGTCGGGCCGGACAACATGGGGCGCCACTTGTGGCGCCTGATCCGCCCGCAGTTCCTGTGGAAAATGCTCCGTTCCAATGCCGCCGGCCTGTATGGCTGGGACATTTTGCTGGCCGGCACCGCCTGGCCAGGCAAACCGATTGGCCGTGACCTGGGGCATCTGATGCGCCAGGCCAAGGCCGCCGGGCACGAAGTCGGCCTGCACGCGTGGGATCACCACGGCTGGCAGGCCAACACCGGGCGCTGGAGTGACGCGCAGCTGGTCGAGCAGATCCGGCGCGGCGTGGATACCCTGAGCGACATCCTCGGGGAGCGCGTCGACTGTTCAGCGGCCGCCGGTTGGCGCGCCGATGAACGCGTGGTGCAAGCCAAACAAGCCTTCAATTTTCGCTACAACAGCGATTGCCGGGGCACCAGCCTGTTTCGACCGACCCTGGCCGACGGCAGTGCGGGCACCCCACAAATTCCGGTGGACCTGCCGACCTTCGACGAAGTCGTCGGGCCGGTCGTGGCTGCCAAAGACTTCAACGGTTTCATCCTGGATCGGTTCAGCGCCTCGACGCTGAACGTCTATACGATCCACGCAGAAGTAGAAGGGATTCTGATGGCCAATGATTTTCGACAGTTGCTCGCCCAGGCAGGGCCGCGCGGCATCGATTTCAAACCCCTGGGCGACCTGTTGCCTGCGGATGTGACCACCCTGCCCCAGCAACAGTTGGTGCGTGGCGCATTGAGCGGCCGCGAGGGTTGGCTTGGAGTGCAGCAAGCATGATCCGGCGCTGGGCATTACCCCTGCTCCTGCTGGCGTTCGGGGTGTTCTACCTGTTACCGCTGGCGACCCACGGGCTGTGGATTCCCGATGAAACCCGCTACGCGCAGATCAGCCAGGAAATGCTGCTGACCGGCAAGTGGGCAGCGCCGCACTTCATGGGCATTCGCTACTTCGAAAAACCTGCCGCCGGCTACTGGATGATCGCGCTGGGCCAGGCGATCTTCGGGCAGAACCTGTTCGGTGTGCGTTTTGCCTCGGCCTTGAGCACCGGGCTGAGCATTCTGCTGGTTTATCTGGTGTCCCGCCGGTTGTGGAACGACCCGCAAAAAAGCCTGGTCAGCAGCGTGCTGTACATGAGTTTCGTCAGTGTGGCGATGCTGGGCGGCTACGCCAACCTGGACCCTCAATTCACGTTCTGGGTCAACCTGACAGGCGCTGCCTTGTGGTTCTGCTTCGACAGCACTACCCGCCGTGCTCGACTGGGGGCCTGGGCCCTGCTGGGCCTGGCCTGCGGCATGGGATTCATGACCAAGGGTTTCCTGGCGTGGTTGCTGCCGGTGTTGATCGCCCTGCCCTACGCGCTCTGGCAGAAACGTTCGGTCGAGTTGTTCAAGTTCGGGCCGGTGGCGGTGGCTGCTGCGATCCTGGTCAGCTTGCCCTGGGCATTGGCGGTGCACCTGCAAGAGCCGGATTACTGGCACTTCTTCTTCTGGCACGAGCATATCCAGCGCTTCGCCGGTGAAGATGCCCAACATGCCGAACCGTTCTGGTACTACCTGCCGTTGCTGATCGCCTTCACGTTGCCGTGGGTCGCCCTGTTACCGTCCACGCTCAAGCAGGCATGGTCGGACAAGCGCCTGCCGAAAACCGCGTTCCTGCTGCTGTGGCTGCTGATGCCCCTGGCATTCTTCAGCCTGGCCAAGGGCAAGCTGCCCTCCTACATCATGCCGTGCCTGTTGCCTTTGGCATTGCTGATGGGTTCGACCCTGAGTGACAAGCTCGCTCAGGGCCGGGGCCGCGTATTGCGCATCAACGGTTGGCTGAACCTGGTGATCGGTGTGCTCGTGCTGTTGGCCCTGATCTGGTTCCAATGGAAGAAGCCGCTGTACGAGCACGGTGAGGAAACCCTCAGCCTGGTGCTGGTATTTACCGGCGTGGTCGGCTGGATCCTGGCCAACCTGCTGCAGGCGGCGCGCCCGTTGAAACTGTGGGCCGCGCCGCTGATCGGCAGCGGTTTGCTGGTGGTCTTGTTGCCTGCCGCCCTGCCCCATTCGGTGGTTTATAACAAGACGCCGGACCAGTTCATCATTGATCACGCCGAAGAGCTCAAGCCCTCCGTTGCGCTGTTGAGCAACGACCTGGGTGCGTCCGCAGCGCTGGCCTGGCGGCTGAAACGGCCCGACATCACGCTGTACAACACCTCTGGCGAGGTGAAATACGGGCTGGCCTACGCCGATACCGCCCATCGTCTGATTGACCGCAATCAAATCCAGGCCTGGATGGCGCAAACCCGCCGCAGCGGTGCCGTGGGCGTGGTGATGCGCGTCAACAGCCAGGGCGAAAAGGAAGAACTCGCACTGCTGCCCCCGGACGGCCAGCGGTATGCGCAAGGCAACATCGTGATTCTGATTTTCCCGCAGGTCGCGCCATGATCACCCTGCTTCTATTGCTCACGGCGTGCCTGCTCACCTGCATGGGCCAGGTCTCGCAGAAGTTTGCCGTGGAAAGCTGGCGTGACATGCCCGACGCGTGGGCGCCGAAGCTACGCTCACCCTGGTTGTGGTCGGCGCTGGTGTGCCTGGGCCTCGGCTTGCTGGTGTGGCTGCTGGTGCTGCAGCGCCTTGAAGTGGGCATTGCCTACCCGATGCTCAGCCTGAACTTTGTGCTGGTCACGCTGATGGCGCGCTTTGTCTTTGCCGAGCCCATCGATGGTCGCCACTGGCTGGGCGTGGCGCTGGTCATCGCCGGCGTTGTGCTGTTGGGGCGCCAGGTATGAGCCGGACACGCGGTTTCGCCCTGGCCCTGGGCAGCGTCGGCCTGGTCAGTGCCGCCCAACTGGGCATGCGCTGGAGCATGACGCGGCTGCCGTTGCCGGATGAATGGCCGAACGCTTTGAGCACCGGCAGCATCGACGGCAGCGCCCTGGGCGTGGTGATCCTGGCGATCATCGCTTATGCGCTGTCGATGCTCTGCTGGCTCGGCGCACTGAAGCACTTGCCCCTCGGGCGTGCGTATTCGCTGCTGAGCATCAGCTACGCGCTGGTGTACCTGCTGGCGGCGTGCCTGCCGGTCTTCAACGAACACTTTTCGCTTTCGAAAACCCTGGGGGTGGCCTTGGTCATCCTCGGCGTACTGGTCATCAACTCTCGTCGTGCTAGCACCTCAAGTCCCAGGAATACCCCATGAAAATCAGCGTATTTGGTAGTGGTTACGTCGGTCTGGTACAGGCCACGGTATTAGCCGAAGTCGGTCACGATGTTATTTGCATGGACGTTGACCAGCGCAAAGTCGAGTCGCTGCAAAAGGGCCACGTGACCATCTTCGAGCCCGGCCTGGCCGCCATGGTCAAGGAAAACCTGGAAAGCGGACGCCTGCATTTCACCTACGATGAAAAACTTGCGGTCGAGCATGGTGAAGTGTTGTTCATTGCGGTGGGCACGCCGTCGGATGAAGACGGTTCGGCCGATCTCAAATACGTGCTGTCGGTGGGTGATGCGGTCGCCCGCCATCGCGTGGCGCCAGTGATCCTGGTGGAGAAGTCCACCGTGCCAGTGGGCACCGGCGATACCCTGCGCGACCACATGCGCAAGAACCTGCGCGCCGCCGGCCGTGAGCTGCAGTTTGATATCGTCTCCAACCCGGAATTTCTCAAGGAAGGTTCGGCCGTGGCCGACTGCCGCCGCCCGGACCGCATCATCATCGGCTGCGAGCGCGAAGAAGTACGGGAGGTGATGCGCGACCTGTATGCGCCGTTCAACCGCAACCATGACCGCATCATCTTCATGGACCTGCGCAGCGCTGAACTGACCAAGTACGCCGCCAACTGCATGCTCGCCACCAAGATCAGCTTCATCAACCAGATCGCCGAGCTGGCCGAACACCTGGGCGCCGACATCGAAGCCGTGCGCCTGGGCATCGGTGCCGACTCACGCATCGGCTACCACTTCATTTATCCCGGTTGCGGCTATGGCGGCTCCTGCTTTCCCAAAGACATGCGCGCCCTGATCCACAGCGCCAAGCAGGCCAACTGTTCCAGCGACCTGCTCGAAGCCGTGGAAGCGATCAACCAGCGTCAGAAAGGCAAGCTGTTCGAGCGCATCAACGCGTTCTTCAAGGGTGACCTGCGCGGCAAGACCTTCGCCTTGTGGGGCCTGGCCTTCAAGCCCAATACCGACGACATGCGCGACGCGCCGAGCCGCGTGCTGATGGAAGCCCTCTGGGACGCCGGCGCCAACGTACGCGCATTCGACCCCGAAGCCATGCAGGAAACCCAGCGTATCTATGGCGATGACCCGCGGTTGATGCTGATGGGCACGCCGGAGTCCACCCTGGGCGGCGCCGATGCGCTGATCGTCTGCACCGAGTGGCAACAATTCAAGGCACCGGACTTCGACCTGATTCACCAGCGCCTGAAAACCCCGGTGATCTTTGACGGTCGCAACCTGTACGACGGCGAGCGCCTCACCCGCAAGGGCTTCAAGTATTTCCCGATCGGCCGTGGTGACTCCTGCGACTTGCCGATCCCCCAGCAAAACTGGGTGCAACAGGCCAAGGCAGGCTGATAGGTGAACAAAGCACTTGCGCCCCAGCTCAGCCCAACGATCCGTTTACAGTCACTGGGTTTGGGGCTCTTGGCACTGCTGCTGTTCATCGCCGGCAACTGGCACCAGGCGATTATCGGGTTCGATTCACGCTTCGTGGTGTTTGCCCAGGAGATGCTGCGCCATGGGCCGAGCTTCTTTCCCACCACCTACGGCCAGCCGTATGCGGACTACCTGGCCACATCGACCCTGCTGACCTGGCTGTTGTCCCTGCCATCGGGCCAGGTCACCAGCCTCACGGCCTGGCTGCCCAGCGCTGTCGCCTCGGCGTGCATCGTGGTGCTGGTGTATCGACTCACTGCGCCCTACTCCCTGCGCTGGGGCCTGCTGAGCATCGCCATGTTGCTGCTCAGCAGCACCTTTATCAGCGAAACCCGCGCCGTCTCCCTGGACCAGATGCTGGCGGCGGTGACGCTGGCAGTGTTTTACCTGGGTTATGCCCATGATCATTTCTCTGCGGCCAGGCGCCTGCACTGGGTGTTTGCGCTGCTGATGCTCGGTTTTGCGATTCGCGGGCCGATTGGCCTGGTCATTCCTACCGGAGTGCTGTGCAGCTATTACCTGATCAACCGTCAATGGCGGCAGTTGTTCAGCTTCGGGCTATTGGCGCTGGCGTTGCTGGCGGCGTGTATCGGCCTGTTGCTGCTGTTGGCCAAGCTCAGCGGTGGCGAAGACTTCATGCACGACGTGATCCGCATGCAGTTTCTCGGGCGCATGGATGGCAGCGAAGGCTCCGGCAGCGTGCTGTATTACTTCACCAGCTCCCTGGGCAACTATGCCCTGGCCTACCCGGTGGCGCTTCTGGTGTTGCTGGCCGTGATGAGCGGCGGCCGCCGAGCAGCCGAACCTGCGTTGAAGCTGGTGCTGTACTGCGCGGCCGCCGGTGCATTGGTGATGCTTGGCTTGTCGGTGCCCCAGGCCAAAAAGGCGCGTTATATCCTGCCGATGCTGCCGATGGCCGCAATCATTGCCGCGTATCCGTTCCAGGTCGCCCAGGGCCGTCTGTTCAGCGGGTTGCGCGGCTTGATGCTGGTAGTGTGGACGCTGTTACCCGCGCTGTTGGCGGTCGGCCTGATCGCAGCGCGACGGCGTTACCCGGAACTGCTGGCCGATCTCGGGCTGATTTTCGGCCTGCTGGCGGTGCTTCAGGCGCTGGCGGTGCTGGCATTGTTCAAGGCGCGACTGCGCGCGGTTGGTCCGGCGTTCGCTGCGGTGGTGGCAGTCTGGACGACTTACATCTCAGTGGTCGAACCCTTGGAGCGCAGCCTTTACGACACCCGCACGTTCACGCTGGCGGCCAAGGATCAGATCCTGCTGCAACCGGCACCGCTGGTGTTGCATGCATTGGGCAAAGATGCAAAAGCCATCAAGTTCATGGTCAACTTCAATTGCGACAAGGTCCCGCTGTTTACCCAATTGCCCGCTGAACTGCAGCCTGTTCAGGCGCCGGCCTGGCTGGTGATGAGCCAGGCGGACTTCCAGGGCCTGACTGACCCACGCCTGCGTTCCCTCACGCCGACGCTCACTGGCGCGTTCGATAAGACGCCTTATGTGTTGCTCCATCTGGAGAAAAACACCTCTCCCTGAGCGTGTTTTCAACGAGCGCGTAAGAAATAACGCCCACTTATACAACGGTGGGCGTTTTTCACCAGAATTACCGAGAAAGCACCTACAGAGCTTTGCGTAAGGGCCGGTGCACTTCGCCTTCCGAGGTCTGGAACCCGACTGTAGACTCGCTTGCCAAGTGCATTAATTATTTACCACCTGCGTCAGGGGCTCTCTGGAACAGCTCTGGTAGCGAACCTGCCTAACAACAAGGAGGCAATGCCGTGCGAGAGGATACGCTGGCTGTAGCGGCGCCGAGACTGGATCGGCTGATGGGGTTGCGCGACGCACTGGTGGCGTTGAAGGGGCCGCTGGCTGACGAACCAGGCATGCAGGAGAACCTGCACAAACGCTTGTTCAACGAAGAACTCGATAGCCTCGTGCTGGGCAAGGTCAGCACGCCCTCCTCCGCGGGCGCCGCTCGAACCCCGTTTGGCGAAGCCTCTTGACTACATGTTTTTTGCATTCAACCCTCATTAATATGCATTGGCGTCGATGCAAAGCAGTTGGCACACTGCACGCGTTCCTTCCCCCAATCACGTTGGAACGTTCAAGGCTTTCCCGGGAAACCAGGCAGGCCTTTTTTTCGCCCCCAGTTTCAGGACCTTTTTCAATGCTCGCTCGCTGGTTACCTGCCGCCATCAATACCCGCCCCTCTGAATGGAGTCGCGCCGCTATCGGCATGGCCTTGGGCACGCTGCTCAGTGTCTGGGTATGTGCCCAGGTGTTTGGCATGGAAGTCGCCCTGCATCTGCTTGGCCCACTGGGCGCGTCGGCGGTGTTGCTGTTCGCCGTGTCGTCGGGGGCATTGGCGCAACCATGGTCGATCATGGGCAGTTATCTGTGCGCGGGCGTGGTGGCGCTGCTCGTGGCACGGGTGCTGGGACGCACCCTCGGCAGCGCTTGCCTGGCGGCGGGCATGACCGTTGTGCTGATCTGCTGGCTACGCTGCCTGCACCCGCCGGCGGGGGGGCTGGCCATGACGCTGGTATTGGCCGACCCTGCCTCCATCGCCCTCGGCTGGCAGGAGCTGGCACCGGTCATGCTCGGTGCCGGTGCGCTGCTGACGTGCGCGCTGGCCTACAATAATGCCACCCGCACGCGTTATCCCAAGGCACCTGCCGAATCGGCGCCGGTGGTGATCGGCAGTGCGCCCATGACCGACCCGGCCATCACTGCGGCCGACCTCAAGCTGGCGTTGGCCGATATGGAGCAGTTCTTTGACGTCGAGCCCACGGCCCTGGAGGAATTGATTCACTCCGCCGAAGGCCACGCGCGACGCCGCAGCATCGGCGAGGTCCTGGCCAGTCGCGTGGTTTGATATCAGCAGCGGCGCGACGAGTGGCTTATTGCGCCACTTGCGATCAATCGCATCATGACTAAAGTCAAATCAACACTTGAAATTGTCTGCAGTCCTGGATGTCTGGGCCATTGCTGTACCAGTAGCGAAGACAAGGAAGGTCTGGCTTTGGACCAGTAGCATCGCGCGGCGCCCATCGCATCGGGAGTTAGCGCCCTTGTCGTAGTTTTCCTGCCAGTCCTCCTGCTCGGGTGTTTCGAACATTTATTCGAAACAGGAGAGCTTGCCTTGAACACCGTATTTCAACAATTACTGCGTTCCCCCCTATTTGAGCCGCGCCAGCGTCACCACGCTTCTCTGATGACGTACATGGACCTTACGATCAAGCGCATGCATGCAATTTTTAGTACAGGTCTGATTAATAACGAGCTGTGGCTGGGGCAATCACGACAGGCGGAGTTTTCCTCACTGTGTGAATTGATGGGCTATTTGGGCGCCTTCGACTACGCGCTCCACTCCTCGATAGTCGATCACATGATTGCTGTCGATGCATTGTTCAACCACGGTTCAGCCGCGCAGGTAGAGCGCTATCGAGACGAAGCGGTGCGCCTGGACAAGGTGTATGCGTTCGGCTGCACGGAAGTGGCAGTGGGGACCGACGTGCGCAATATTCGCACGACGGTAACGTACAACCGCGAAGAGGGTTCTCTGGTCCTCGATTCCCCTGCACCCGAAGCCTGCAAGTGCTGGATAGGCAATGCATTTCGCGCCGCGCAAGTGGTGATGGTGCTCGCCCGCCTGATCGTCGACGATGAGGATCAAGGTCATCATTGGTTTCGAGTGGTTATCCGCGAACGCGAAAACGGTTGCCTGCTCAACGGCGTGAAAATAATGGCATGCGACCCCAAAGGTGGCATTCATGCCAACCAGGTGGCGGCCATACGCTTCTGCCGGATGAAACTCCCCCTCGAGGCCCTGCTGCAACGACACTCCCGATTCACTGACGAGGGTGTCTTCGTCAGCGACGTACCTTTATCGCAGCGTTTTATTGGTGCGCTGAAGACCTTCCTGCAGGAGCGGCTGCTGTTCATAGCCGGTATTCGCCATAGTGCCGGGCTGACAGCCCACTTGAGCTATCGATTCGCTCATCACCGTCTAATCCAGTCACAGGTCGGCCAGGTTGCACTGATGAGCCAGCCTCTGTTTCGTCAACGCCTGTATGCCGTACAACTCAAGGCGATTGCGCTCACCTACCTGGAGCAGGCGGTGCGCAAGCGCTTCGAGGCGGATTGGGCGCAGGAGCACAAGCGCAAGGAACTTCACGTGTTAGCAGCCGTGTGCAAGGCGGTAGGTGCGTGGCAGGGGCTGGAGGTGATTGCGCTGTCTCGTGAGCTGTGCGGGTCTCAAGGCTTTCATCATTACAACCAGATCGTCACGCAACGCATGGACTGTGAGATTGCCAACACATTTGCCGGGGACAGCTCGATCATGGCCTATCAGGTCATCAAGGATGCGTTGGCGCGGCCACGGTCTGTCGACACGTCAGCAGCCAACATCGGCCAGCGTGTCGAAGCGAAGATCCTTGAGCAATGTCGTCAATCTGCCGGGTTTACCCATGAGCAGGCAGTGGGCCTGGTCTATGCCAGGGCGTTGAGCTTGGTGATTCAGGAAGTTCAGGCGCTAGGAGTGCCTGAACCCGCGACCGTGGAGGATCTGATCGGCGAATTCGCTGCAAAGCTGTACCCCTGGGGTATGCGCAAGCCAGAAAGAGCCGGCCTGGATGTCAGTCCTGAGCAGATTGAAGCGTTGGCCATTGCGCTTGAACCACCGCAAATCCTGGTCAGTGCGTTGATCGATCGCGCTGATTACATCGAGCAGTTCACCCGTCCACTCTATGAGGACCAATGACATGGCTCTTCAGTCAATACCGGACTTTTCCGACCCTCGAACCATTAGTGATCCCTACGACGCGTTTGCTTATCTACGCCATCATCATCCGCTCTACTGGTCGCAACATTACAACGCCTGGCTGATGACCCGGTTTGACGACGTCGCCAGTGCTCAGGGCGATACCCGACGTTATTCATCCAATCGAATGCGCGCACTTGTAAACGCTCAAGTGCCCGTCCACGAGCAAGCTGCTTTAGAGCCTTTCATCGAGAAGGCTTCTCGCTGGATGTATTCCCAGGACGGGAAGGTGCACGAGGCTGGCCGCAAGGTGCTGGGTAAGGCGTTCACGCCACGCGCCATTGACGCACTGGCGGGCGATATCGAACGCATCGTGGATGACCTGCTGGCACAACTGAGCCCCCAACCGGAATTGATGACTGAATTGTTCGATAAGATTCCGGCGCTGATCCTGGCTCACATTTTCGGAATCGCCACGCAAGACGCGCTGAAGATCAGGCGTTGGACAGATGCAATCATCGTGTTCATGGTGGGTAGCACCGATCCGGCATTTGGGCCACGGGAAGCCTTGCAAGCGATGGAGCAAATGTATGAGCAGTTCTCCCTGCTTGTAGATGAGCGCCGCCTGTCTGCGCTTGCGGGCAACGATCTGATTAGCCAGGTGATTGCCGCAGGCGACAAAGCCCTGATGAGCAAAGACGATGTGCTGGCTCAACTGGCTTTTGTAGTGGTCGCGGCGACTACGACTAGCGCGGATCAGTTGGGCATCATCATGTTCTACCTGCTCTCCAACCCAGAAGCGTTGGCAGAACTCAAAACCCACCCTGGCCTGATACCCAATGCCATTGAGGAAGCGCTGCGCATCTGTCCGGCGGGTCAGCTGAGCCACCGCGTGTTGACTGAGGATGTCACCCTGCATGGCCAGACGATGCACAAAGGTGACCTGGTCTACCTGATTCGAGCGGCGGCCAACCGTGACCCTCGCCATTTCAGCGACCCGGACCGCTTCGATATCCATCGCCAAAAGCGTGATCACCTGGCGTTTGGCCGTGGCCCGCATTTTTGTATGGGCACACTGCTGTTCAAGCTCGAAGCAAAGGTCGTTTTCAGCCGTCTATTGCAGCGTTTTCCAAACGTGCGATTGATACGCAGCCAACCGCCAGCTTGGCGCACCAACAGTTTGCAATTTCGTGGGTTAAGTCATATCCATGTAGCGCTGGAACCGGCGAGCGGCAGCATCACGCGGTGTTTTTCCGCAGCACCGTGGGAGAAAAATGGTGGCTATTGTCGAGCGCTACGTGCGGGGAACCTGGTCGTCACCAGTGGCACGGTGGCGTTCGATGAGCGAGGTAATCCCTATGCGCCTGGTGATGTGTACCGCCAGACGCGCCGATGCCTGGAAATCATCGAAGCCGCGCTCGAGCAACTGGGGGTCGACAGAACCCTTGTGGTCGCCACACGCATGTACACCACCGACGTGGCCTGGTGGCCGCAAATCGCCAAGGCTCATCAGGAATTTTTTAGTGATTGTCCGCCGACCACGATGTTATTGGGCGTCAATCAATTGATCGCACCCGACTACCTCATCGAAATAGAGGCGCAAGCATGGACCGGCCAGTGATGACGCCCGAGGGCGTACGCGCCGCGGTCCGTGATGCTGTGGTGATGTGTGTGCAGGACCACACGGTCGAGGGGCCGCAGCGCTCGGTACCTATACGCATATACGGCAGTCAACACCCATACCGGCCCCGGCGCTGCTGTATTTTCATGGTGGAGGTTGGGTTGCCGGCGATCTTGATACCCATGACAGCTTCT
Source organism: Pseudomonas sp. 37 R 15 (assembly GCF_900004865.1). Taxonomy (NCBI): domain Bacteria; kingdom Pseudomonadati; phylum Pseudomonadota; class Gammaproteobacteria; order Pseudomonadales; family Pseudomonadaceae; genus Pseudomonas; species Pseudomonas sp. 37 R 15. The sequence continues at coordinate 165,612 of NZ_CVTV01000062.1, forward strand.
GTCGGATCATGTGCGAATGGGCCCGGTGCGCGGTGGTGGCCGTAGATTACGCGCGGCCACCGGAGCATCGCTTTCCTGCAGCCGTGGAAGATTGCTACGCCGTCACCGAATGGGTTGCCACTCAAGGCGCTGCCTTGGGCTTGGACAGCCACCGGATCGCCGTCGCCGGTGGCGGTTCCGGCGGCGGCCTGGCAGCGGTTATCTGCCAGATCGTCCATGAACGCCGCGGCCCTGCGATAGGTTTTCAAATGCTGCTTTACCCCGTCCTCGATTGCCTGGCGCGCAACCGTTCACGGGTCGAGTTCGCCAGCGGGCCTGGCCTGACCGCTCAAATGCTCAACTGGTATCTCGCTCAGTACGTGAGCGAAGGGCAGTCCCTGGCCCATCCTTGGCTGTCGCCCGCGCACCAGGCTTCATTACAGGGGTTGCCCGACGCGCTGATCGTCACCGCCGGCCGCGATTTACTGCGTGATGAGGGCCGGGCTTATGCACGACAGTTGAAAAACGCCGGGGTGCAGGTGCGGCACACGGAATATCCCGGCATGGGACACGGTTTTATCAACTACCCTGGTGAACATCTCGCTGCGCGCAAGGCCATACTCCAGTGTGCTCAGGCCCTTGCAGACTATTTTACCGCCGGCTCTCGCCCAATCACCGACCGTGCATAAATGCAACAACGACCTGCATGATTCCGGGTTGTACGCGGCAAATTTGCGCTGGTACGATCAGGCGATGGTTCGCCCCCGAACATTTTGATAAAGAACAATAAAAGCAGGGAGTTAGTGATGACTGCTCAGGTGTCCCCCGAAGCAAGCCACACCGATAGTCAGCAGCAGCAAGTACTGAGTGAGGTACGTAACCATATCGGTTACCTCACCCTCAACCGCCCCGCCGGTTTGAATGCCATCACCCTGGACATGGTGCGGCGGATGACAACGCGGCTACAGGCCTGGGCCGCTGACCCGCTGGTCTACGCCGTTGTGCTGCGCGGCTCCGGCGACAAGGCCTTCTGCGCCGGCGGCGATATCCGTTCCCTGTACGACAGCTTCAAGGGTGGCGACACCCTGCATGAAGACTTCTTCGTTGAGGAATACGCACTCGACCTGGCCCTCCACCAGTACCCCAAACCCGTCCTGGCATTGATGGACGGCTTTGTACTCGGCGGCGGCATGGGCCTGGTGCAGGGCGCCGACCTGCGCGTGGTGACCGAACGCAGCTGCCTGGCAATGCCGGAAGTGGCCATCGGGTATTTTCCGGATGTGGGTGGCAGCTATTTCCTGCCGCGCATCCCCGGGGAACTGGGGATCTACCTTGGCGTCACCGGCGTGCAGATCCGTGCGGCGGATGCCCTGTACTGCGGCCTGGCGGATTGGTACCTGGACAGCGCCAGACTGACCGAGCTTGCGCAAAAGCTCGATAGCCTGCAATGGCACGATTCGCCCCTCAAGGACCTGCAAGGCGTGCTCGCCCAACTGGCCGTGCAGCAATTGCCTGATCCGCCGCTGGCAGCCCTGCGCCCGGCGATCGACCATTTCTTCGCCCTGCCGGATGTGCCAAGCATTGTCGAGCAACTGCAGCAAGTCACCGTCGCCGACAGCCACGACTGGGGCCTGGCCACCGCCGACCTGATGCAAACCCGCTCACCCCTGGCCATGGCTGTCACCCTGCAGATGTTGCGCCGTGGGCGCCACCTGCCGCTGGAACAGTGCTTTGCCCTGGAGCTGCACCTGGACCGCCAGTGGTTCGCCCGTGGCGACCTGATCGAAGGGGTCCGCGCCCTGATCATCGACAAGGACAAAAAACCGCAGTGGAATCCGCCAACGGTGCATGAGCTGGACGCCAGCCATGTCGCAAGCTTCTTTCGCGACTTCGCGCAGATTGAGAAATAAGCCATGCAAGATCTTGAATACACAGAAGAACAAGTGATGATCCGCGACATGGCGCGTGATTTTGCCCGTGGTGAAATCGCGCTCCATGCCCAGGCCTGGGAAAAGGCCGGCTGGATCGACGACGCGCTGGTGGCCAAGATGGGCGAGTTGGGCCTGCTCGGTATGGTGGTCCCGGAGGAATGGGGTGGGACGTACGTGGATTACGTCGCCTATGCCCTGGCCGTGGAGGAAATCTCCGCGGGTGACGGTGCCACTGGCGCCTTGATGAGTATCCATAATTCAGTGGGTTGCGGCCCGGTCCTCAACTACGGCACAGAAGCACAGAAGCACACCTGGCTGGCCGCTCTCGCCAGCGGCCAGGCCATCGGCTGCTTCTGCCTGACCGAGCCCCAGGCCGGCTCCGAAGCCCACAACCTGCGCACCCGCGCGGAACTGCGCGACGGCCAGTGGGTGATCAACGGTGCCAAGCAGTTCGTCAGCAACGGCAAGCGCGCCCAACTGGCCATTGTGTTTGCCGTGACCGATCCCGATCTGGGCAAGAAAGGCATTTCGGCGTTCCTGGTGCCCACTGACACCCCGGGATTTGTGGTCGACCGTACTGAACACAAGATGGGCATTCGGGCGTCGGACACCTGCGCCGTCACCTTCAACCAATGCGCGGTGCCCGAAGCCAACCTCCTCGGCGAGCGCGGCAAAGGCCTGGCCATTGCCCTGTCCAACCTGGAGGGAGGGCGTATTGGCATCGCCGCCCAGGCCTTGGGCATCGCGCGTGCCGCCTTTGAAGCGGCGCTGGCCTATGCCCGGGATCGGGTGCAGTTCGACAAAGCGATCATCGAACACCAAAGCGTGGCCAACCTGCTGGCCGATATGCAAACCCAACTGAATGCGGCACGTCTGCTGATCCTGCATGCCGCGCGCTTGCGCAGCGCCGGCAAGCCGTGCCTGTCTGAGGCGTCCCAGGCCAAGCTGTTCGCCTCGGAAATGGCCGAAAAGGTCTGCTCCAAGGCGATGCAGATTCATGGTGGGTATGGGTACCTGGAGGACTATCCGGTGGAGCGCTACTACCGGGATGCGCGGATCACGCAGATTTACGAAGGTACCAGCGAGATTCAGCGGATGGTGATTGCCAGGGAACTGAAGCACTACCAAATCTAACTGACACACCGGAGTAAAACTGTGGGAGGGGGCTTGCCCCCGATGGTGGCGGGTCAGTCGATAGCTTGGTTGACTGTCACACTGTCATCGGGGGCAAGCCCCCTCCCACATTTGGATCTGCTGTGTGATGAGTGCCGGGGTTACTTGTCCTTGGACTTCAGTGCCTGGCGGATCATGCAGAGCTACCCGCTTTAACTGACACAATGAAAAAACTGTGGGAGGGGGCTTGCCCCCGATGGCGGCGGGTCAGTCGATAGCTTGGTTGACTGTCACACTGCCATCGGGGGCAAGCCCCCTCCCACATTTGGATCTGCTGTGTGGGGAGTGCCGGGGTTATTTGTCCTCGAACGTCGGCGTGCGCTTGGCCACGAACGCTGCCATGCCCTCCTTCTGGTCCTGGGTCGCGAACGCTGCATGGAATACTCGGCGCTCGAAACGTACGCCTTCGGACAGGCTCACTTCAAACGCGCGGTTTACGCTTTCCTTGACCATCATGCTGATCGGCACGGATTTACCGGCGATCAGGGTGGCGACTTTCAAGGCTTCGTCCAGCAACTCGTCGGCGGGCACGATGCGCGCAACGATGCCGCAGCGTTCTGCTTCCACCGCGTCGATGAAACGCCCGGTCAGGCACATTTCCATGGCCTTGGCCTTGCCCACCGCACGCGTAAGACGCTGGGTGCCGCCCATGCCAGGCAGTACGCCGAGGTTGATCTCCGGCTGGCCGAACCTGGCGCCGTCACCGGCCAGGATAAAGTCGCACATCAGGGCCAGTTCGCAGCCGCCACCGAGGGCAAAGCCGTTGACTGCGGCAATGATCGGCTTGCGGCGGTTGGCCACCCGATCGCTGTCGCTGAACAAGTCGTCCAGGTAGATCTGCGGGTAGGTCAGCTCGGCCATTTCCTTGATGTCGGCACCGGCGGCGAAGGCTTTCTTCGAGCCGGTCAGCACGATGCAGCCGATCTGCGGGTCGGCTTCCAGGCCATCCAGCGCCTGGTTCAGCTCGCTGACCAGTTGCGCGTTCAAGGCGTTCAGCGCCTGCGGGCGATTGAGCGTAATCAGCCCGACGCGGCCCTGGACTTCGAGCAAAATGGTTTCGTAACTCATGTATCGGCTCCTTAAAGATTGCGTGAGATGACCATGCGCTGGATATCGCTGGTGCCTTCGTAAATCTGGCAGACCCGCACGTCGCGGTAGATCCGCTCCAACGGGAAGTCGTTCAGGTAACCGTAACCGCCCAGGGTTTGCAAGGCGGCCGAGCAGACTTTCTCGGCCATTTCGGACGCGAACAGCTTGGCCATGGACGCCTCGACCAGGGCCGGCTTGCCGCTGTCGCGCAGGGCTGCCGCGTAGTGCACCATCTGCCGGGCAACGGCTATTTGCGTGGCCATGTCCGCCAGGCGAAAGGCGACGGCCTGGTGTTCGATCAGGGCCTTGCCGAAGCTTTCACGCTCACGGGCGTAATCACGCGCCGCTTCGAAGGCCGCACGGGCCATGCCCACCGATTGCGCGGCAATGCCCACGCGCCCGCCTTCAAGGTTGGCCAGGGCGATCCTGTAGCCCTCGCCCTCCTCGCCCAGTCGGTTGGCGAGCGGTACTTTCACGTCTTCAAACAGGATCTGGCAAGTATCCGAGGCGTGTTGCCCCAGCTTGTCCTCGACCCGCGCCACCGTATAGCCCGGCGCGTCGGTGGGCACGATAAACGCACTGATGCCGCGCTTGCCCGCCGCCGGGTCGGTGACCGCAAACACGATCACCACGCCGGCGTTTTGCCCCGAGGTGATGAATTGTTTGCAGCCGTTGAGCACGTAATGATCGCCATTGAGGCGTGCGCGGGTTTTAAGACTGCTGGCGTCGGAGCCGGCGTGGGGTTCGGTCAGCGCAAAGGCGCCAAGCATCGCCCCGCTGGCCAGGGGCTTGAGGAACTGTTCTCTCTGCTGGTCATTGCCGAACTTGAGGATCGGCACGCAACCCACCGAGTTGTGCACGCTCATGATGGTCGAGCAGGCGCCATCGCCGGCGGCGATTTCTTCCAGGGCCATGGCGTAGGCCAGGTAACCGGTGTCGCAGCCCCCCCATTGTTCCGGCACCAACATGCCGAAAAAGCCCAGCTCGGCCATCTCACCGATGGCCTCCTTGGGAAAGCGATGATCGCGGTCCCATTCGGCGGCGAACGGTTTCAAGCGCTCCTGGGCAAATTGCCTGGCCGCGTCGCTGATTTGCAGTTGTTCGTCATTAGGCAGCATGGTCAGTCCTTAATACAGGCATTCAACGGCCATGGCCGTGGCTTCACCACCGCCGATGCAGATCGCCGCGACGCCGCGCTTGAGGCCTTTCTGGCGCAGGGCCGAGAGCAGGGTCACCAGGATGCGCGCGCCCGAAGCGCCGATCGGATGGCCCAGGGCACAGGCGCCGCCGTGCACGTTGACCTTGTCGTGGGGAATCTCCAGTTTGCTCATGGTGACCAGGCTGACCACCGCGAACGCTTCGTTGATCTCGAAGAGGTCGACATCCTCCAGGCTCCAGCCGGTTTTGCCCAGCAACTTACGGATCGCCCCTACAGGCGCTACCGGAAACAGCCCCGGCTCATCGGCAAACGCCGCATGCCCATGAATCACCGCCAGGGGTTTGAGGCCGCGCTTGCTGGCCTCGGATTCGCGCATCAGCAACAGCGCCGCCGCGCCATCGGAAATCGAGCTGGAGTTGGCTGCGGTCACAGTGCCGCCTTCGCGGAACGCCGGTTTCAGGCTGGCGATCTTGTCCAGCTTGGCCTTGGGCGGCTGTTCGTCGTGCAACACGGTTTTCTGCTCTTTGCCGACGGTGACCTGTACCGGGACGATTTCAGCGGCAAAACTGCCGTGGGTAATGGCTTCCTGCGCACGCGTGAGGGAGGCAATCGCAAAGGCGTCCTGGGCTTGCCGGGTAAAACCGTTGTGCTCGGCGCAGTCTTCGGCAAAGGTGCCCATCAGGCGGCCCTTGTCATAGGCGTCTTCCAGGCCATCGAGGAACATGTGGTCGAGGACCTTGCCGTGCCCCATGCGATAGCCGCTGCGGGCGCGGTCAAGCAGGTACGGCGCGTTGGACATGCTCTCCATGCCGCCGGCGATCACCACGTCGACGCTGCCGGCGCGCAAGGCATCGTGAGCCAGAATCGTCGCTTGCATGCCCGAACCGCACATCTTGTTGAGCGTGGTGCAACGGGTGGATTTGTCCAGCCCGGCGCCTAACGCCGCCTGGCGTGCCGGCGCCTGGCCGAGGCCCGCGGGCAGCACACAGCCAAACAACACCTCATCGACGGCGTCGTTGGCGATACCGGCGCGCTCGACCGCCGCACGAATCGCGGCGGCGCCCAGTTGCGGTGCGGTCAGGCCCTTGAGGTCGCCCTGGAACCCGCCCATGGGCGTGCGCACGGCGCTGACGATAACGATAGGGTCGTTCATGAAGATGCCTCCTTACTTGGCTGCCATGCGCAAGGCGCCGTCAAGACGGATCACCTCGCCGTTGAGCATGCTGTTTTCAATGATATGCCGCACCAGCGCCGCATATTCGGCGGGTTTGCCCAGGCGTGGCGGGAACGGCACGCCGGCGGCCAGGGCGTCGCGCACTTGCGGGGTCATGCCGGCCATCATCGGGGTTTCGAAAATGCCGGGGGCGATGGTCATCACCCGAATACCGAAACGAGCCAGTTCGCGCGCGGCCGGCAAGGTGAGGCTGGCTATCGCGCCCTTGGAGGCGGCATACGCAGCCTGGCCGATCTGCCCGTCGAACGCCGCCACCGAGGCGGTATTGATGATCACACCGCGTTCGCCATCGGCATCCGCGTCGGTCTCAGCGATCGCCGCAGCGGCCAGGCGTAACAGGTTGAAGCTGCCGATCAGGTTGACGTTGATCACCTGGGCGAAACTGGCCAGGGCGTGCGGGCCGTCCTTGCCGAGAATCTTCTCGCCACGCACCACACCGGCGCAGTTGACCAGCCCGTGCAAACCACCAAAGGCGGCAACAGTCGCTTGTACTGCGGCTTCGGCAGCCACTTCCTGGCTGATGTCCGCCACGCTGCTGCGGGCGTTGTCGCCAAGCTGGCGGGCCTTGGCGGCAACGGCATCGGCGTTGAGGTCCACCAGCATGACCTTGGCACCCGCTGCAATGAGCATGTCAGCGGTGGCGGCACCGAGGCCCGAAGCGCCGCCGCTGACCAGGAATACCTTGTTTTCAATGTGCATCACAGTTTCCTTTTGAAAGAATCACGCCACGGCCGCCTGGGCCTTGGCGATTTCCTGGTTACGCAAAATAAAGCGTTGCAGCTTGCCGCTGGGAGTCTTGGGCAAGTCGCTGACGAATTCGATTTCCCGCGGATACGCATGGGCCGCCAGGCGCTTGCGCACATGCAGGCGTAACTCTTCGGCAAGTTCCGGGGTGGCGCGGTATTGCTCGTTGATCACCACGAAGGCTTTCACCAGCTCGGTGCGTTCGGGGCAAGGTTTGCCGACCACGGCAGCTTCGATCACAGCCGGGTGTTCGACCAGCGCGCTTTCCACGTCGAACGGCCCCACGCGGTAGCCGGACGTGGTAATCACGTCATCGCTGCGCCCGACAAAACTGATGCTGCCGTCCGGGTTGAGCTCCACGGTATCGCCACTGAGGTAGTACTTGCCGACGAAGGCTTTGGTTTTCACGCCCTCATAGCCGGCGAACCAGCACATCGGCGATTGCTCGCGGTCGATGGCAAGAATGCCGGGCTGACCGGCAGTCAGTTCCTGGTGGTTGTCATCCAGTACCACGATGCGATGCCCCGGCGAGGCGAACCCCGCCGAGCCGACATGTACCGGGTGCGCCAGGCCATGGTGATTGCACAGCACCATGCCCAGCTCGGTTTGCCCGTAGTGGTCGTGAATGGTCACGCCGAGGTTGTCGGCGAACCAGCGAATCACCTCGGGGTTCAAGGGCTCGCCGGCGCTGCTGACGATGCGCAACCGGCCCTTGATCGAACGGGCAAACTGCTCGCCGCCGGCAATCAACAGTCGGTACGCGGTGGGCGAGCCGGTCAGGTTGGTGATGCCGTATTTGTTGATGACCCGGCAGGTGCTTTCCAGGGTGAACGGGCCATCGTAGAAGGTAATCGGATGCCCCATGGACAGTGGCCCGGTCACGCCGAAATAGATGCCGTAGGCCCAGCCCGGATCGGCCACGTTCCAGAATGCGTCTTCGGGGCGCAGGTCGACCGCGTCGCGGGTATAGGCCTGGAATGCGACAATCGCCTTGAGCGGCACCGACAGGGCTTTGGACGGCCCGGTGGTGCCCGAGGTGAACATCAGCAAAAAGGGCTCGTCCGCCCCCAGCAGCACGGGCTCGCAGGCATTGGAGTAATGGGGCAGTTCGGCCCAGAAGCTGAAATCGCCGCGCACCAGGCCTTCGCCTTTGGCCCCGGTGACCGTCACGATGGTCGGGCAGCCCTCCACGTCCGCGAGCTTGGGCCGATTCACCGCATCGGTAACCACCAGGGCGGCACCTGAACTGTTCAGGCGGTGCTCGATGGCCTTGGGCCCGAACGCCGTGAACAAAGGTTGATAGACCGCGCCGATACGCCAGGTGGCAAACACCACCACCAGCAGTTCAGCCGTGCGCGGCAACAAGCCGGCGACCTTGTCACCGCGCTTGATGCCCTGCCCCAGCAGGAAATTGGCAAAGCGTGCGGCCTGGTCCTGCAAGTCGGTAAAGGTGACCGTGGCGCTGCGCCCGTCCTTGCCTTCCCAGAACAGCGCAATGCGCCCAGGCAGCGCGTGACGGTCACAGCACTCCACACAGGCATTGAGCGCCTGCAGGTTGCCGGCCAGGGTCATGTCGACGGTGTGCTGATAATCGAATTCGGTGGTGGCGGCCAGGTAATCACGCATCGCTTCAGTTCCTTGTGTGTTTTTGTTTTAAGGACACTTTTCAACCAGGTCAATCGCCTGCAAATAGTCGCTCCGCAGCGCTGGCACCAGCAATGGTCAAAGCCGCCAACATGGCTGACTGGTTTGGCCAATCCGGTTTGACACTCGCCCTGCACTGGCCGAAGCTTGAGACTTTGTACCCGTACCCTGCCTTCGGACGCCTGCATGTCAAAGTCACGCCGTTACTCCATCATCGGCCTGTGCGCCCTGTTGTCGATTGTGTTGATCACCTGGTTTTTCTCCCGCGCAACGCCCGTGGCCGTGCCCCCGGCGATTGCCCACGGTTATTCCAAGGCCTTGAAGCAGGCGCGCAACGGTGAGCCGGGCGCGGCGCGGGTGTTGTATCAACAGCTGGGGCGGCCGGACCTGTCACCTGAGCGGCGCGCTGCGCTGCATGCCGAGCTGCCCAACTACCCCAGCCCCCAGGCACTGAAACTGGCGGATAAAGACCTGGCTGATGACTCGCCAGTGGTGCGTGAAGCGGCGATCCACAGCATTGTCGGCCTGGTGCCGACCGGCCAGCGCACGTTGTTACTCGGCCCGGTGCTGGAGGATCCCGAACAGGCAGTGCGCTTTGCCGCCGCCAACGCCCTGCTCGGCCTGTCGCCGGATACCCTGGGCCTGTATTTCGGCCCGCTGCAGCAAGTGCTCGATGAATTCGCCAAAACCCTCAAGGCCCGACCTGAAACAGCCGAAGGCTGGATTCAATTGGCGCGCCTGTATATCCACAGCGCCCTGCTGCCGGATGCGCAACATGCGCTGCAGCAGGCTATGCGCTTGCAACCGGACAACCTGCAAGCGGTGGTGGCGCAGATCGAGCTGTTGGATAAACAGGGCAAGACCGACGAATCGCGCCAGCTGCTGGCGCAGCAATTGGCGGCGCACCCGGAATCGGCCTATCTGCAACATGCCTTGGGCATGTGGCTGCTGCACCATGGCGAACGCCCCTATGCCCTGCTCGGCCTGTCCAAAGCGGTAGAGCTGGAGCCGGACAATCAGGATTACCGCTACGACCTCGCCACCACATTGCACGACCAGGAGGAGCTTGAGGCGGCCCAGCGGCAGTTGGAAGACATCGTCCAGCGCCACCCGGCGAATCGAAAGGCGCGGGTGCTGCTGGTCAATTATTGGAAAGAAAGCGGCCAGTTGCAGAACGTGCAAATACTGCTTGCACAGCTGGAGCAGCAGAATCCGGATGACCCGGCGTTGCAGCAGGGGCTGTGACCACGCGCTGAAACTTGTAAAAGTCGTCAGGTTTCTTACAAATGATTCAAAATGTTGAACCGCCACAAGCCGCTAAGGTCAAGTGAATATGGCACGCCCAACGGCGTGCCCTGAACACGTACGTGACCTGAGGGCACTTCTTGTCTACATCAAATTCGCTTTTGAGTGAAAAGGCAGCCACCGGCATCGATGGTCTGGATGACATTCTTTCCGGGGGCCTATCGCGCAGCCATTTGTTCCTCCTGGAGGGCGAGCCCGGCACGGGTAAAACCACCGTGGCCCTGCACTTCTTGCAGGCAGGCGCGAAAAACGGTGAAAAATCGCTGTATATCACCTTGTCCGAAACCGAACGTGAGCTGCGCCAGGGTGCCAAGTCTCATGGCTGGGACCTGGACGACAACATCCACATCTTCGAATTGACCCCGCCGGAAAGCCTGCTCAACGCCGAGCACCAGCAGAGCCTGCTGTACTCCTCGGATCTGGAGCTGGGCGAAGCCACGCGGCAGATTTTCGAAGTGGTGGAACGGGTCAAGCCCACTCGCGTAGTGGTCGACAGCCTGTCCGAGATCCGCCTGTTGGCGCAAAGCTCCCTGCGCTATCGCCGGCAGATCCTGGCGATCAAGCATTACTTCGTCCGCTATGACGCCACGGTGCTGCTGCTCGACGACCTGACCACCGAGTCCCTCGACAAAACCGTGCACAGCGTGGCCCACGGCGTGATTCGCCTGGAAGAACTGACGCCCAGCTACGGTGCCGAACGTCGCCGAGTACGGGTGGTGAAGTACCGGGGCCAGAAGTACCGTGGCGGTTTTCATGACTTCACGATCATGGGCGACGGTGTGCATGTATTCCCGCGCCTGGTGGCGGCCGAACATCGCGGCGGCTACACGCGCCAGACCATGAGCAGCGGTATCGCCGAACTCGATGCCTTGATGGGCGGCGGCGTCGAGACCGGCTCCAGCAGCCTGATCCTTGGCCCGGCCGGCACCGGTAAATCGCTGATTTCCATGGTTTTCGCCGCTGCTGCGGTAGCGCGTGGCGAAAAAGCCGCGCTGTTCATCTTTGACGAAGAGATGGGCCTGCTGTTCGAGCGCATGAAAAACATGGGCATCGACCTGGCGGCGCTGCAAGCCACCGGTAACCTGCTGATCGAACAGGTCGACGCGGCCGAGCTGTCTCCCGGTGAGTTCTCACACCGGGTACGCCGCTGCGTGGACGAAGGCGGCATCAATACCGTGGTGATTGACAGTATCAACGGCTACCAGGCGGCGATGCCGGAAGAGAACGCACTGATCCTGCATATGCACGAACTCCTTCTCTACCTCAACCGACGGGGCGCCGCGACGTTCATGACCGTCGCCCAGCATGGCCTGGTCGGCGATATGCAGACGCCCGTGGACATCACCTACCTGGCCGATACCGTGATCCTGCTGCGTTACTTCGAAGCGCTGGGCAAGGTCCGGCGGGCCATTTCCATCATCAAGAAACGCACCGGTACCCACGAATCAACGATTCGCGAATACCGCATCAGCAGTAATGGCCTGACCGTCGGCCAACCTCTGGACAATTTCCAGGGCGTGCTGCGCGGCATTCCGATTTATATGGGCGCCGGCTCGCCTCTGCTCAAGGAAGAGCAAGTGTGACGTCCCTGTCCCCGGTCTTTGAACGCGCCATTATTCTTGCGCCTTTGGGGCGCGACAGTTCATTGGCGCTGATGATGCTCAATGAAGCCGGCTACCAGGGTGTGGTCGCCAGCAATCTCACCGACTTGTGCGAGGCGCTGAACGAGGGTGCCGGCGTGCTCATTATCGCCGCCGAAGCTTTACGTGGCGTGGACATGGAACCTTTGCTTGAGTACCTGCACCGGCAACCGGCCTGGTCCGACCTGCCCATTGTGCTGATGACCCATCACGGCGGCAGCGAGCAAAATGGCTCATCGCACCTGAGCGGGCTGCTGGGCAACGTGACCTTCCTTGAGCGCCCGTTCCATCCTGTGACCCTGATCAGCCTGGTCAGTACCGCCCTGCGCGGGCGGCGGCGGCAATACGAAGCACGTGACCGCCTGCTCGACCTGGGCGCCAGTGAGTTGCGCCTGCAACGCACCCTGGAAACCCTTGAGCAGCAGGTGGAAGAGCGTACCGCGCAATTGCGCAGCAATGAAGAAGCCTTGCGCCAGTCGCAGAAAATGGAAGCCGTCGGCCAGTTGACCGGCGGCATCGCCCATGACTTCAACAATATGCTGACCGGGATCATCGGGAGCCTGGAATTGCTGCGACGACGTGTAGCGCGGGGCAAGCTGGACGATCTGGACGGCCTGATCGACCTGGGCGTCACCTCGGCCAACCGGGCCGCCGGCCTCACCCACCGCCTGCTGGCGTTCTCGCGCAGGCAGTCGCTGGACCCAAAGCCCGTGGAGATCAACCAATTGGTCACCTCCATGGGCGAATTGCTGCAACGCAGTATCAATGAAAGCATCTGCCTGCACATGCGCCTCAGCGACAGCCTGTGGACCGCCGAGGCCGACCCCAATCAACTGGAAAGCGCCCTGCTCAACCTTGTGATCAACGCACGTGATGCCATGCCCGGCGGTGGCAACCTGACCGTGGAAACCACCAACCGCCACCTCGACAGCGTATTTACCGCCGCCTATGGCACCTTGAGCCCTGGCGATTACGTGGAGTTGAGTGTCAGTGACACCGGTTGCGGCATTCCGGAAAGCGTCATGGGCCGGGTGTTCGACCCGTTCTTCACCACCAAGCCGATCGGCCAGGGCACCGGCCTGGGCTTGTCGATGATCTATGGGTTTGCCCGGCAGTCCCGTGGCCACGTCACCCTGCACAGCGAAGTCGGCATAGGCACCACCGTCAGCTTGTTCCTGCCCCGCTTTGTGGGAGAGGTCATCGCTGACGCCGTGGTAAACCCGGCCATGCTGCCATTCGCCAATGACGGTGAAACGGTGCTGATCGTTGAAGATGACCCGGCTGTACGGGTACTCGTCAGCGCCGTATTGAAAGAGTTGGGCTATGCCTTTGTCGAAGCCGGTGACGCCACCACTGCGGTGCCGATCATCGAGTCAGAGCAGCGTATCGACCTGCTGATCAGTGATGTCGGGCTGCCCGGCATGAACGGCCGGCAATTGGCGGAAATCGGACGGCAGATCCGTCCGGACCTCAAGGTGCTGTTCATCACCGGATACGCAGAACACGCGGCTGTGCGGGGAGGTTTTCTGGACCCGGGGATGCAGTTGATTACCAAGCCGTTCACCTTTGATTTATTGACGGCGAAGGTTCGGGAAATGATCCAGGCGTAGATACCCAGCGTATCTACGCGCTGCGACGTCAGGCCAGCAAGCGCTGTATGTGCTCCTGCAGCGTATCCAGATCAAACGGCTTGGCCAGAATCGGCGCGTTGCGCGTAATCGGGCTGTTGCAATCAAGAATTTCCTGCGGGTAACCACTGATAAAGATTACTTTCAATTCCGGCCTCACCTTGAGCGCCGGCTCGGCGATCTGTACGCCGGAAATGCCGCCGGGCAGGCGGTAATCCGTGACCATCAAATCCAGGTGCGGTTTGGTCGCGAGAATTTCAAAGGCTTCTTTGCCATTGACGGCCTTCAATACCCGATAACCCAGGCCGGCCAGGTATTCACCCAGCACAAACATAATGGATTCGTCGTCTTCGACGATCAGTACGACATCTTGTGCATCTTCACTCATGGGAAGCCTATGTCCAGTCAGTAGCTGGTGTTACGACCATGGGGTCACGTAGAGGTTGCGTCCAGCTGACGATTGATTTCATGCCGTTGCCTGAAGTGGCAGACAGACCCGAAACAACGCGCCCTCGCCTATCTGGCTTTCAACCTCGATGGTGCCGCCATGGGCCGCGACGATCTGTTCGGAAATGAATAGCCCCAGTCCCAGGCCGGCCGCCGCATGGCTGACGGAAACCCGCTCGAATTGCTGGAAAATGCGCTTCTGGTTCTCCTCGCTGATGCCGATGCCATGGTCGCGCACTTCCACACAGGCCTCGCCATGTTCTGCATACACGCGCACTTCGACCGGGCTCTTGGCGCCGTAGCGCAAGGCATTGGTCAACAGGTTGGTAACGACCTGCTCGATACGAAACTCATCCCAATGGCCCTCGACCGGCCCGTCAGCCACCAGGTGCATCGACGATTCGGCGGCAGCGACCTGCGGCTCGAAGTTGTGCACCAGGTTGCGTACCAGTTGCGCGAGGTCGAAGCGCGCCGGGCGTATCGATAGCTTGCCGGTGCGGATACGCGACACGTCGAGCATGTCCTCGATCAGGCGGATCAGGCTCTTGATCTGGCGCTCATCGCGGTCGACCATCGCGTGCATCTTGTCCAGGGTGAACGCCGCCGCGTTGTCCCGGGCCAGGTGCATCTTGCGCAACTGCGTTTCCAGGATCAGCCCGTTCAGTGGCGTTCGCACTTCGTGGGCGACGATCGACATGAAGTCATCGCGCATGCGCACCGCCTGTTCCAGCTCGGCCTGGGTGGCCTGCAGGCGCGTGAGCAGCAGTTCCTGCTCGCGGCGGCTGCGCTCCAGGGCTTCGACCTGCAGCTTCATCGCCTTGCTCTGGCGGTACAGGTCAACGAATACATTGACCTTGCTCTTCACCGCGTGAATATCCAGCGGCTTGTGCAGGAAGTCCACCGCGCCGCTTTCGTAGCCCTTGAAGGCGTAATTGAGTTCGCGGCCGGCGGCGCTGACGAACACAATCGGGATGTTCTTGGTCTTTTCGGTGCCGCGCATCAGTTCGGCCAGCTCGAAACCGTTCATGCCAGGCATCTGCACGTCGAGGATCGCCATGGCGAATTCATGTTCCAGCAACAGTGACAATGCTTCGTCGGCACTCAATGCCTTGAATACCTGGCGGTCTTCGCGCTTGATCAGCGCTTCGAGGGCCAGCAGGTTTTCCGGCAGATCGTCGACGATCAGCAGTTTGGCCTGGACAGTACTTAACATGGGGAAGGTTCCAGGGAAGCCAGCAATGAGCCAATCCGGCTCAAGGAAAGAATATGGTCAGGTGTGTGCAGCGCCAGCGCCGCCAGGGGCATTACGGCAATCCGGGCCTCGGCGGGGTCTTGTACAACGGTGGTGCCGCCCGATTGCTTGACATAGGCCAACCCGCGCGCGCCGTCCTGGTTGGCACCGGTCAGCAGGATCGCCAGCAGGCCTGGCCCGTAGGCATCGGCGGCCGAGGCGAAGAGAAAATCGATGGCCGGCCGGGAATGGTGCACGCGTTCCTCCTGACTCATCGACAAGCTGCGATCCTCTTCCACCGACAAATGATAGCCGGGACCGGCGAAATAAAGGGTGCCCGCCTCGATCGACTCCTTATCGCGCGCTTCTTTCACCGGAATGCGCAAGCGTCGCGCGAAGACGTCGGCCAACTGGCTGCGACGTTCATCCGGCAGGTGCAGCACGGCAATGATCGGCAGGCCGAATGTGTCCGGCAATTCGCCAAAAATACTCAGCAACGCCTCCACGCCGCCGGCTGAGGCGCCGACGACAATGGCTTCAATCCCTGGAATCGGGGTGCTGGCGGCATCGCTCATGATTTGCGGTAGATCCGTTCCTGTTTGACCAAGGGTTCGAATTGCTTGCTGTAGGCTGAAAAATCCAGGGTTTCCTTGCTGCCCAATACCAGGAAGCCGCGATGACACAGCGACTCATGAAACAACCCAAACGCCCTGTCTTGCAACTTTTTATTGAAATAAATCAGTACGTTGCGACATGAAATTAACTGAGTTTCTGAGAATACACTGTCGGTCGCCAAGCTATGATCGGCGAACGTGACGTTCTCGCGCAGGGTCTTGTCGAAGATCGCGTTATCGTAAGCCGCCGTGTAGTAGTCGGCAAATGAACGCTGGCCACCGGCCTGCTGATAGTTAGCCGTGTAGGCGCGCACGTTCTCCAGGGAAAAGATGCCCTGCTTGGCTTTGTCCAGCGAGGCCGGGTTGATGTCGGTGGCGTAGATGATGGTGCGTTCGAGCAAGCCCTCTTCGCGCAGCAGGATCGCCATGGAGTACACCTCCTCGCCGGTGCTGCAGCCGGCGATCCAGATCTTGATCGACGGGTAGGTCTTGAGCAACGGCACGACTTCCCGGCGAATCGCCAGAAAGTGCGACGGGTCGCGAAACATCTCGCTCACCGGGATGGTCAGGAACTGCAGCAATTGCATGAACGCGGCCGGGTCGTGCAGCACGCGCTCCTGCAGCGCGGAAATGGTCGCGCAGTCGAACTGGCGCAAGGCATGGGCCACTCGCCGCTTGACCGACGCACCGGAGTAGTCGCGAAAGTCGTAGCTGTACTTGAGGTAAATCGCCTCGATCAACAGGCGCAGCTCGATGTCGCTGCTTTTGTCCAAGAAACTTCGCTCCACTTAAATGCGTTCCATCTTGGGTAGCCACACGCGGATCAACGAGAACAGACGGTCCAGATCAATCGGTTTGGCCAGGTAATCGTTGGAACCCGCCGCCAGGCAACGCTCCTGGTCATCTTTCATGGCCTTGGCGGTGACGGCAATGATCGGCAGCTTTTTCCAGCGCGGGTCCTGACGGATCAGAGCCGTTGCTTCGTAGCCATCCATCTCCGGCATCATCACATCCATCAGTACCAGGTCGATATCATCGACCTCATTGAGCTTGTCGATGGCTTCACGACCATTGCGCCCGATCACCACCACGGCGCCTTTATGCTCCAGGGCACTGGTCAGGGCAAAGATATTGCGCACATCGTCGTCCACCAGCAGGATTTTGCGCCCTTCGAACACCTTGTCCCGGCTGCGCGCGGTCTTGAGCATCTTCTGGCGGTCATGGGACAGCTGGGATTCGACTTTGTGCAGAAAGAGTGTGACCTCATCGAGCAGGCGCTCCGGGGAACGCGCGCCCTTGATGATGATCGAGCGCGAATACTTGCGCAGCTCGGCTTCTTCGTCGCGTGTCAGGTTGCGCCCGGTATACACGATCACCGGCGGGAACGAGCAGATATCCTCGGTGGCCATGCGCTTGAGCAGCTCGTTACCGAGCATGTCCGGAAGCTTCAGGTCGATGATCATGCAGTCGTAGACATGGGTGCGTAGCAGGTCCAGCGCTGCCTGGGCGTAGCCGACATCGGTGATTTCGATGTCGTCGTCACCGATCAGGCGGGCGATGCTGTCACGTTGCAGGTCGTCGTCTTCCACCAGCAGTACCCGCTTGACCTTTTGCGTCAGCTTGGCTTCCAGGCGCGCGAACACGTCCTTGAGCTCTTCACGGGTGGTGGGTTTGACCGCGTAACCGATGGCACCCATGTGCATGGCGGCTTCGACGCGGTCTTCCACGGAGATCACATGCACCGGGATGTGCCGGGTATTGGCGTGCTCCTTGAGACGTTGCAGCACCGTCAGCCCGGAATGATCCGGCAGGCGCATGTCCAGCAGGATCGCGTCGGGGATGAATTCTTCGGCCAGGCTGTAGCCTTCGTCGGCACCGTGGGCGACCAGGCAGTTGTAGCCCAGCTCGTGGGCCAGGTCGAAGAGGATGCGCGCGAAATTCGGTTCATCTTCCACCACCAGGATGGAGCGGGTGCTGAATGGTGCTTTGTCGCGGTCATCGGCAAAGCGCGGGATCAGCTCGGCCTCGGCCACCGGCAGCGACGCTACCTTGACTGGCAAAGGCACAGGCGCCGGGGCCGCCACGGCTTGGCGTGGGGCTTCGATCGGCGCGGCATCTTCGGCGCGTTCGACATACTGTTCCGGCAATACCAGCGTGAAAATGCTGCCCTTGCCCGGTTCGCTGGTCACGCTGATGTAGCCACCCAACAAGGTCGCCAGGTCGCGGGAAATGGACAGGCCAAGGCCGGTGCCGCCGTAACGGCGATTGGTAGTGCCATCGGCCTGGCGGAAGGCTTCGAAGATGCTTTCCTGTTGATCCTGGGCGATACCTATCCCTGAATCGCGCACCGTGAAGGCAATGCCCTCCCCCGGCGCGCGGGACACCGACAGGCTGACCTGACCCTGTTCAGTGAACTTGATGGCGTTGGACAACAGGTTCTTGAGAATCTGCTCCAGACGCTGGCGGTCGGTGAACAGCAGGGACGGTGAACCTGCCTGCACATCAATCTGGAAGCCCAGATTGCGATCCCTGGCCAGCGGTTCGAACATGCCGCGCAGGCCATCCACCAGCCGCTCGACGCTGGAATTTTCCGGACGTACTTCCAACTTGCCGGCTTCGACCTTGGAAATATCCAGGATGTCGTTGATCAGATTGAGCAGGTCATTGCCGGCCGAATAGATCGACTCGGCAAATTTGACCTGTTCGGCACTGAGGTTGTCCTGGGGGTTCTCGGCCAGCAACTTGGCCAGGATCAGCGAGCTGTTGAGCGGCGTGCGCAGTTCGTGGGACATGTTGGCAAGGAATTCGGACTTGTACTTGCTGGAGCGTTGCAGCTCATCGGCGCGGTCTTCCAGTTCCAGCTGGACCCTGTTGAGCTCTATATTCTTGCGGTCCATGGCATCGCGCTGTTCGGCCAGGGTCTGGGTCTGTTCGGCCAACTGTTCGTTGGTCTGCTCAAGCTCCGCCTGCTGGGTTTCCAGGTGCGCCTGAGACTCCTTGAGGATGCGTGACTGTTCCTCCAGCTCTTCGTTGGCGGTCTTGAGTTCTTCCTGCTGCACTTGCAGCTCTTCATTGAGCTGCTGGGTCTCGGCAAGTACTTCCTGCAAACGCTGGCGATAACGTGCGGCTTCGATGGACGTACCGATATTGCTGGCGATCAGTTCCATCAGTTCGATATCGCGCTCTTCCAGCGGGCGCAGGAAACCCAGTTCGATCACACCGTTGACGCGGTCGTCATCGCTGGTCGGCACTACCAGTACGCTGCGGGTGGTGCCCTCGCCCAGCCCCGAGCTGACCTTGAAGTAGTCCACCGGTACGTCGTCCAGGCGAATCAGGCGATCGAGCTGGGCGGCCTGCCCGACAATGCCTTCGTCGCTGTAGATCGCCTGTTCCAGCTGCGACTGTTCGCGGGAAAAGCCGTACGTGGCCACCCGGCGCAGACCGCCGTGCTCTTCACGCACGTACAACGCTGCAACCGCTGAGCCCATGTATTGGGCAAAAAACTGCAGGATATTGCGGCCCAGCAGGTTCAAGGTCAGTTGGCCAAGCACCTGTTCGGCCAGTTCGGTTTGGCCATTGCGCAGCCAGGCCTGCTGCTCCAGGCGTTTGGCGATCTTCTGTTGTGACGCGAGGTTTGCGCTGTAACTATTTGAAAGTGATAGTAAATTCTTTCTACCGATATACGCGAGAAAACCGCTTAGCCCGAGTACAAACACCAGGTACAGCGTAACGCTGACCACCGTGGTGCGGGTGACCTCTTCGTTGCGGGTAATACGGAACTGCTGTTCCATCGCCACCGCGTCGTCATATTCCTTGCGAATCTCGTCGGTCAGGCGCTTGCCCCGGCCGGCCTTGACGGCACCGCGGAAATCGCCACTGCTGCGCTGCAGTTCAATCATCGACTGCGCGTAGTTGTTCCATTCGACTTGCAGCGCTTCCAGGCGCTTGAGGCGGTCGACCTGCTGCGGGTTGTCGGCAACCAGTTCCTGCAAATTGCGCAGGTCGGCAATGATCCTTGGCTTGGCCACTTCATAGGGGTCGAGGAAATGCTCGTCACCGGTAATCAGGAAGCCGCGCATACCGGTTTCCAGGTCCACCGTCAGTTTGGACGACTCATTGAGGTTGTTGATGACCCGGTCGGTGTGCTCCACCCACTGGATCACCGACAGCAAATAGGTGATCAGCACAACGAAAAACACCGCGCTGAGCACACCCACGCTTAGTGGCAGGGCCACGTTACGGCTCAGGAGTTTGCGGAAGCTCTTTTCATCAACTGACGACGCGGGAGTCATGGGCATGCCTTGGCCAAGTGCGGGAAAACCGGAAGTTTGCCCCAAACTGACGATCAAGACCATTTTTCTGGGACGCTTTTGTACAGATTCCTACAGCGGAACAGGCTATTCTGCCTGGTCTTTTGTACTGCATTGTTTTAACGCCCTGGGAACTTGTGGATAGCCCGCGCTTACTCAAGTACAGGCCGGTCAGAATGGCCAGCGTTGAAAACTCGTCTTTTTTTGGGAAAGCCTTCTATGTCCGCAATCGCCTCCACCATCCTTGTTGTTGAAGACGACGCTATCGTGCGCATGCTGATCGTCGATGTGCTTGAGGAGTTGGAGTACTCGGTGCTTGAGGCTGCCGATGCCGCAGAGGCCCTGGCGCACGTGCAGAACACCGACCAGGTGATCGACCTGCTGATGACCGACGTAGGCCTGCCCGATATGGACGGCAAGCAACTGGCAACCCAGGTGCGCGAACTGCGCCCTGTCCTGCCCATCCTGTTCGCCAGCGGCTACGCCGAGAACATCGATGTGCCCGAAGGCATGCAGGTGATTGGCAAGCCGTTCTCGATCGACCAGTTGCGCGATAAAGTCAAATCGATGCTGGCCTGAACATCCAGCGTCCTTTCGCAGGTTTTAACGTGACGTCCGGGAAAGAAAACAGGAAACTCAGCGCCTGCATCTCCCCGTCAGTCAAAAGAACCCTGGAAGGACGCAACAACATGATTGGACAACCTGCGCGCCTGGTGTTGGCGAGCCTCTCGATACTTCTGAGCACCGGCGCCTGGGCCGACTTCACGGCCACCCCTGCCGAAGCCCGGGCCATTGCCAGGCAAGCCTACTTATATGGCTACCCCGTGGTCGAGATGTACAAGACGCTCTACACCCAGGCCGTGGACAAAGGCGGGGCCAATTTCAAGGCGCCGTTCAATCGCATCGGCAATAGCGCGCAGGTCTTCACCCCCAAGGACACCGCGTTCACGACCCCGAACGCGGACACGCCCTACTCCTTCGTCTGGATGGACCTGCGCAAGGAACCCCTGGTGCTGACCCTGCCCAAGGTCGAAGACAACCGCTACTACTCGGTGCAGTTGCTCGACCTCTATACCCAGAACATCGCCTACCTGGGCACGCGCAGCACCGGCAACAACGGCGGTCACTACATGATCGCAGGTCCCGACTGGAAGGGTCAGCAGCCGGTCGACATCGACCGTGTGGTCTACAGCGAAAGCAATATCGCCTACGCCCTGTATCGCACACAGCTGTTCGATGAAAAAGACCTGGGCAAGGTCAAGCAAATCCAGAACGGCTACAAAGTGCAGCCGCTGAGCAGCTACGTGAAACAAGCGGCCCCGGCGCAGGTGCCGAAGATCGAGTGGCCCAAGCCGATGGCAAACATGAGCGACAGTCCGCAATTGTTCCGCTACCTGAACTTCATGCTGGCCTTTGCTGCGCCACAGGACAGTGAAAAAGACCTGCTGGCACGTTTCGCCACGATCGGCATCGCCCCCGGCGCGCCTTTCAAGCTCAACCAGCTGACTGCCGAACAGCGCAAAGCGTTGGAAGACGGGATTGCCGATGGCAAGGCGGAGTTCGCCACGTTCAAGAAAGACAAGATCGATACCCATCAAGTCTCCAGCGGCGAGCTGTATGGCAGCCGTGACCGGTTGCAGAACAATTACCTGTACCGATATGCCGGCGCCAACCTGGGTATGTTCGGCAATTCCACCGACGAAGCCGTTTACTTCACCTACTTCGATGACAGCGAAGGCAAACCGGCCAACGGCGCACGCCGCAGCTACACCGTCCACTTTGCCAAGGACCAGCTGCCGCCGGCCGATGCGTTCTGGTCGCTGACCATGTACGACGCCAAGACCAAGTTGCTGGTGCCGAACCACAAGAAACGTTACCTGATCAACTCACGCATGCTGCCCGGCCTGAAACTGGACGCCGACGGCGGCCTGACCCTGGCTCTGCAGCATCATGAGCCACCGAAGGCCGAACAGAGCAACTGGCTGCCCGCTCCGACCGGGCCATTCTTCGCCGTCCTGCGTATTTACCTGCCCAAGCCTGAAGTCACCAGCGGCCAATGGAAGTTGCCGCCGTTGATGCCGCTCCAGTAACCCTGCCGGGGCCCCATGCACGGCGGGCGGCGATTCACATACGCCTCCCGCCGCGCCATGTAAGGTTCAGTGCTATTTGAGCTTCAGATAGGACTGATGCAGGTCGGACGCCCATCCATCGATAACGTTTTTAACATCGTCAGCTTTCATTACCTGAGTG
This sequence comes from Pseudomonas sp. 37 R 15, assembly GCF_900004865.1. Taxonomy (NCBI): domain Bacteria; kingdom Pseudomonadati; phylum Pseudomonadota; class Gammaproteobacteria; order Pseudomonadales; family Pseudomonadaceae; genus Pseudomonas; species Pseudomonas sp. 37 R 15. The sequence goes on from NZ_CVTV01000062.1 coordinate 187,990, forward strand.
TCGTTTGCCAACGGCTTTCCGGTGCCTTTGCGCACCACTTGGGCAATTACTTGGCCGCTTGCGCCATCAAGGAACTGCGCCTCCGTGCCCAAGGTGGTTTCCTGGTCGCGAATCCCGGTGCCGGTGCTGACCGCCGCAGCGACCAACGCCACGGGAATAAACTCGTAAGGCTTCAGTCCCTGGGTTTTACTGCTGACGGCCGTAATCGCTGCGCGCACCACAAATACCCCGGGGCCCGGGCCATTGGCCAGCGGCAGTGAACCGGCCAGTTCGCGCTTGAGCGCCTGGTTGTAATAGTCACTGATGCCGCGCAGGGTGCTGTCCGGAATGCGGGAGGTGGCTTCAGGCTTGGGATAGAATTGCGTGGGCTCGATGTACACCGCGTTGTAGCGGCTCAAATCCAGTTTGGGATCGACCCAGCGCATCACCAAGGCACCGGAGGGCGATTTGGCTTCCTTGAGCCGGCTGTAGTCCGACAGAAAGCCCGAATACTCGTCCGGTTGCGTAACTTTGCTGGAACACCCTGCCATGGCGATCGAGGCGAAGCACAACGTACTGACCATTAGCCTGACTTTCATTGTTACAGCTCCCATCGTTAGGTTGAGCTGTAGGTATAGCCAATCGTGGGAAAGCAGGCGGCTTATTGCAGCCGCGAGCCCCTCAGCCGCGCTCCCGGGGGATAAGGCTCTGCAACTGCGCAGCCAGAAAATTGGCGTCGAAGCCGAAGGTATCCGGGTCTTTGAGGCCATTGGTCTTCTTCCAGAGCCAATCGTTCTTATCTGCGGGCAGTACCAGCGAGACGCTGCCGTGCCGTGCGGCCGTCAAGCCCATGACCGCTACACCAATATCCCCGTCCGGGCCCATCACGTCCGGCACGAACTCCACGCTTTTACCCGTGATCAGCACAGTCAACTTCTCGGTCTTGAACGTCGATATTTCCACTGGCACGCTCGGGCTGGAGGCGACATAGGCCTCCCGGCGCACCTCCAGCAAACCGGCGCTGTTGACCGGTTCCAGCCACTGTTCGATGTGCTCGAACAACTCGCCCAGTTTCTGCGCCCAACGCGCCGACCGCAGATCGAATTGCTGTTTCTTATGCGCTTCGCTCTCGGCGTAATGACGAAGCATCTCGCCCAGTTGCTGTACATCGTCCATTGCGGATTTCCTTGGGTGAGTCAGGTTGCGAAGCCCGATCATGGCAGATACGGCCGCCTGGCGTACGAGTTAAAGCTGATTGCAGTGGGTTCGGCAGCAAGCAGGTCATAGGTGACGTGACGGTGTATCGAACGAAGAATGTTCCAACAGCAGGCGACGCCACTGCATTCGAAACCAAGGGGTAAATTGCGCGTGCGGCTCAGCGAGCCGGGCTGAAATTTCGGCACGGGTCAGCCACATGATTTCGCTGACCTCCTCAGGCATAGGTGAGACCACAGCGTCAGACTGAGCAACCAGCACATGACACAACTCATGCTCAGCGCCGATCGAACCAAAGCTGGCGTGGTACTCAAAACTGTAGAGCGCGCGACAGGAAGACCGGACGTCTAATTCTTCGCGCAAACGGCGAGACGCCGCATCCAGGATCGACTCACCCGGTGCCGGATGACTGCAGCAAGCATTTGACCAGAAACCGGGCCAAAGCATTTTGCCTGCTGCACGACGCTGAAGCAGATGACGCCCTTGACTGTCGATCAAATGCACCGAAAACGCACGGTGAAGCTGGCCCGCGCCCAGGTGGGCATCGCGCTTGTCGCACACCCCGACTTGTACATCTTGCGCATCGACTAACACGACATCATTGATCATTTTGTATTCCTTGTTGGTAAACGGCGGCGCCCTGCTGCTGGTCAGGGAACTTGCCCCCACGCGCTGACGAAGGTCAAAGCGGCGTCGGTGAACGCAGGGTCAGCACGCAGATTGACCATGCCATCCAGATCGTGCTGTTCCAGCAACCCGAGTTTGAGCAGCGCCGGCCCGGCTTGTGCCGTGGTAGCGGCCCAAAAGGTATCGGCGGGACTGTTATCGCCTATACGGCCTTCAAGCGTGCGATGCCGCACGTTGGCGAGCCCGCGATCATGCAGCCGATCCGGGAGCTGGGTGGCCCACAGCATATCGGACCCAATGGACCGCTCCAGGAGGGTGATACCGGCTTGGGCCACTTTGCGAAACAGCGGGTTTGCCGTTTTCAGGCTCGGTTCAAGGCTCACATCCTCTATCACCAACCAGCCACCCGGGCGCAGCCAGGTGATGGCTCGGTTCAATAGCGCTTCACGCTCGGCGAGGTGACACAGAAGTGCCCGGGCATGCACCACGTCAAAGGACGCAGCCGGGAAATCATCGATCGCTGCATTATGGGCAAGCACCCGAATACCTGGAATATCGGCAAGGAATCGGGTGTCGATATCCGTGGCGGTGACGCTCGCTTCGGGATATCGCTGACTCAGCCAGGCGGCGAGCGATCCGGCACCGGCGCCGAGATCGAGGATGGCCGGCTTGTCAGGCAAATCCAACTGCTCAAAAACCGCTTGGCTCAACGGGTCAAACGCACGCTCCAGCGTGCGCAACCGTGCCAATTGGCCGGCGTGCTGGTCAGCCAGGTAGCTGCTGGTGTAGCCGGGCTCATCGAAATCGACGGTAGTGGTCACAGTAAGACCTCCAGTCGATCCGGGCAGCGGTTGAGGAAGCCGCGCTCAACGGGCGTGAACCCCGGTGCCCAGCGTACGTTGGGGAAGGCCTGCAGCAGCATGCGGGCGCCGGTCGTGATTTCCATCCGGGCCAGCATGGAACCCAGGCAGAAGTGGCGCCCCGCGCCAAAGGCGAAATGACTGGTCGCCTGATCGGTGCGCGACATGTCAAAGCTATCCGGGTGACTGAATTGGTCCGGATCACGGTTGGCCGAACCGATAAGACAGGCCAGCGTCGCCCCGGAGGGGATCGTTCCCGAGGGCAACTGCAGCGGTTCACGGGCCTCCCGCAGTACGAGCTGTAGAGGCGGATTGCGGCGCAGGGTTTCGGCCAGGGCATTATCCATCAGCTCTGGATTGGCGATCACCGCCGCCTTGACGCCAGGCTCGCTCAGCAGGTTGACCATCAGGTTGGCCAGGGCACCGTGGCTGGTTTCGCTGCCCGCCGTCATCAGGATCGCACAGTAAGCCCGCACGAACGTCTCGGACAACGGCTGACCATCAATCCGCGCCGCCAGCAGCTGGGAGATCAGATCATCTGCCGGTTCGGCGCGCCGAGCGTCGATGTGTGGCTGGATAAAGTCGTAGAAACTGTCTCGGTTGGATAACCCACCGGTCAGCAGTGCCGGGTCCTGTCGATAGTTGCCCATGTAGGCGAAGCCGATGGCACACCACCGCTTCAGCCGCTCCACTTCTTCGCAGGTTTGTGCCGGGAGGCCCAGCGCATGCGCCATCACCCGTACCGGCAGTGCTGCGGTGAAATCGGCGATAAGGTCAACCTGAGGTCGGCCGTGCATGCGCGCCAGCAGGTCTGTGGTTACCGAAGTGACGGATGCTTGCAGCGCGGCGAGGGCCTTGCCACGAAACGAAGGGCTGAGCAATGCGCGGTGCTGGGCATGTTCACACCCGTCCATGGTGATAATGGTGTGACCCAGCAGCGGTCCGATCTGCCAATTGTAGTTATTGTTGCTGACGCCCGGATGGGTCAGGGCCGCTTTGACATCCACATGCCGGCTGACCAGCCACACGTCGGTGGGTTCGTCGTAGGCGATCGGCAACCGGGTACGCAATTGCTCATACAACGGGTATGGGTCGAGTTCGAACTGCCGGGATTTCAGTGTCGGAGGGGTAAGTTCAAGGTCCACCTGCCGATGGTTCCGTGCCTCCAAATCGGCGGCGTGCAGGTGATAGCGAGAGACGCTGCGGTGCCAGTCACCTGCCGCCCGGACAACCTGGCGCAGCCGGTCCGGGTCGGTCGCCGCGCCTGGCGGGTGACTGGCACACCGGGCGGCGACCGCAGTGAACTGCGCCACTGCCGTGTTCACCATCTGGTGGGCGGATTCGAGCGCGGCGGGCCAATCCATGCCGGCGGCGTCCGCAAGGATCGACACCAGGTTGAAGCGCTCACCGCACACCACGTCTTTGGCGATCGAATGAATGTCGTTTGTCCAGGCAATGAGATCGGCAGCGTGCTCGCGCAAGGTGTTCCACGCTTGAGCCTGCGCGGCAGACGCGTACGGGTCGAGGGTTTCGGCTCCGTCGATGAGGTCAAAGAAGAACAGTGCGCCGAACGAATCCCGCCGCAATGGCAGGTATTGGGTCAATGTGAGCGCCGTGTCGTTCTCCCGCACCCGCACCAGCGTGGCCTGCGCGCGCAAATGCCGAATCAGATGTCGCACAAGCCGGTCCCGCCAACGATCGTCTCCCCAGCAGCGGGTGCGAGGCCAGAGATCATCGACCAGAACCACGAGCATCGGGTCCTCGAATCGGCTGCTTTCGCCTGATTGACCGGCGCCCTCGGTCAAGGCCTGTACCGAAGTGATGAATTGCTCCAACGCCCCGTTTTCCGCCCAGGGACCATCATCGATACGGTCATCCAGCGTAAGCGCCCACAGGTACCAGCACACCAGGACCTCGGCTCGATGCGTGGGCGCCCTGCCGCATAGCGCCACTCCCAGATCGAGCAGCGCCGTGGTGCTCAACCGGTGCGCACCACGGCGGCCGATCAAGCCGTATCGCTGCGCCCAGGCAAGTGCATGGGCGCGCAACCGTTCGTGGTCGGAGCGAGGTGTCGGCGCGGCGAAAGGAAACTGAAGCTCGGGGATAGTGAGGAGCTGCGACGGAAGATGATCACTCGGGTTGGGGCCGGGGTCCCCCTCGCGGTGTGGCGGTGCCATGTTGGACTCCTCTTGGATGAGCGTTCAATAGGATCGGACCTTATCGAAAATCAACCAATCAGGATGCCGGGAGTGTCTGATCATCCCCTAGGCAAAGGTAGCTCTGTGAGGTAGGAAAAAAGGACTTCCACCGACAGACTGCGGTCAACGCACTCCTCGTTGGCAGCGATTTTGTCTTGAGGCGAGAGACGGTTAACGTTGCGCACACTCAACGTATGCCGGCTGTGATCGAAAAAAGCTGAGCAACGTCATTGCAGTCTCCCGTTCTGCGCTCAGGGCATATTAACGGTGTTCTCGCTGAGAAATATCTGAGCGGGCAACTTGAAGCTCCTCAACTTGAGCAACGTCAGCGGCCCCGCATCCAACTCTGTTCGCAGGTGCCAGACCAGGCTCAAACCATCGGGCGCCTTGAGCACCATGCGGTAGCGGCTGTCACCGTCGTCCAACGGCGTGACCTGGGCTTTTTCCAACAGGCGGATCAGGCCCCAGGTACCGGAATAATCACCGAACAGCCGCTCGCCGGTATGTACGCTGGTCCAACTGAGGCTCACGCCGGGATAGTCACTACGCCCCGGCCAGCTGAAACGCTGCCAGCTCTCCTTCTGGTTGAAGTACTGGTGCTTGTCGCCGTTGAGGATGAAGGTGGTTTGCACCACATCGCGTACCGGTTTGCCTTGCAGCTCAAAGCTCAACCCCATACCGCCATCGGTGTAGAGCACATCGGCCAGGTCACTGAGCTGGTTGATGGCGCTCAGAAATTGCGGGTTGAAGCGCAGCCCTTGGCTGTGGCGCGGATCGGCGACCCAACGGCTACCCTCCTTGCGCAACACGCCGCTCAATTGCCGCTGCAAAAACTGCTCGATGCGGCCGGAGTCTGCGCGGATCATCTGGCCCAGCATCGGTAAGGACGCATCGCTGGCAGTGGCTGTAAACGGGTAGCGGCTGGCGAAAGCATCGTCCCAATGGCTGACGATCGAGCGTTGCCACTGGCTGTTGATCCCAGCGGCAGACGGTTGCAGGACGCGTTGCCAGGCGTGTTCCAGTGGTTGCACGAACAGCGTCTGCGCCGCCCCGCCCCACTCGGCCCCCAGGCTGGCGGCCATCAGGCTGCCGTAGGATTGAGTGTCGGTCAGGTCGATGCTCTTGCCTTGAAACACGGTTTGCGCCAGTGCCTGGGTCATTTCCAGCGGATCGGCCGCCGTGCTGACTTGCTGCAACTTGAGGCGTACCCGTGTTACCCGTGTGAGGAATGCCTGGAGGCTCAAGCCATCGGCGCCACTCTTGCCTTCGGGGCCTTTGCCCAGCAGCGCCAGCAACGGGCCGAAGGTTGCGTCCAAGGGGCTGCTGGGCAAGTGGCCAAGCTGGTCGATCACCGGGGCCTTGTCACGCCCGATCAGCTTTTGCGCGGACGTCACCAGTGAATCGCCCAGGGGTTGGGTTCGGGTACCGGCCTGCCCTTGGTAGGCCAACGTATTCATCAGCGCAATCAGCGGCGACTGGCGCACATCACTCATCAGCGTCAATTGGTCAATCACTTCGGCGAGGCTCCCGGCTTCCTGCCAGCGCAGGCTGTTGAGCAGATCCAGCCAGGCACTGGCGTAGTCCTGGAAGTACCGTTCGGTGAGCCGCTCGCGGAGCTGGTGCGGGCTCAAGCGGGTGTCGATGTCGGCGGGCTTGTCGCTGAGTACCCAGTCGATTTCCTCACGGCGGGCCTCGGCGATCTCGTCGATGGCTTGGCGCACCTGGCCCTCCCAGGCCTGGCGAGTGAATACGCCCGGCACGCTGGCAGCGGTGGAGAACAGGGCCGGGGCATCGGTGTCACCCACCAGTTGGTGAAGGCCCAGTTCCGGGTAGTGATTGGCGGCGTCATCAAGCAACTGTTGATACAGGCTGGCCTCGGCATTGCGTTGGCCCAACTGGCCGAGCAGCACCTGCCGGACTTGCGCGACCAACCTGGGGTCGGCCTGGATGCGCCAGCCAGGGTTCGCGGTCAGGTGTTCGCCATAGAACCGCCACAGGTTGGGCGCCAGGCTTTGCCATAGCCCAGGTGATACGCCTGTGCGTGTAGGCTCAACGTTGCTCAGGGTTGTAACCAGGAGACTGGCATCGGCTTTTTCCGGGCGCGCCATCATCAAATAGGCTTTGAGCTGGGCGTAGGCCTCTTGGGCACGTTCAGCACGCTCGGGGTTGTCCGGGGCCAGCTTGACCAGCGCGTTGAGCTGTCGGCGCAGCGTGGCGGCGGCCGGGTCGCGGATCAGGCGGTTGTTGGCCTCGACATAACGTGGCCACAGGGTTTCAAGCAGTGCTGGATTGTGGTTCAAGCCAAAGCGCTGGTACCACGGAGCGCCGCTCTGGACGCGATCATCCAGGCGCGCCAGCTCGCGGACCAACTCATTGAGGGCCTGGAGTTGTTCGTCACCT
>NZ_CVTV01000006.1:0-202 GCF_900004865.1 Pseudomonas sp. 37 R 15
AACGCCAACAAGGCCAACTGCTCAGCCACTACCACTACGACGACCAAAACCGCCTGCACGCCCACGCCGTCACCCAACAGCAAAACCACCTCTATCAACGCCAATACGACTACGACAAAGCCGGCAACCTCACCCGCCTGCTCGACACCCGCAAAGGCGAACACCGTTACCGCTACGACCCGCTCCAGCGCCTGACCCGCGC
>NZ_CVTV01000023.1:0-91531 GCF_900004865.1 Pseudomonas sp. 37 R 15
TGAACTGGCCTAATGATTTTGGACACTTCAATCGGGCGCTATGATAGCGCCCAAATCTGAGGTGTTTGGTTATGCGTAAATCTTATTCGAGTGAGTTCAAGCTCAAGGCTGCCAGCATGGTGTTGGATGAAGGTCAGCCGGTTACCGAGGTGTGTGCCACCCTGGATATCGGCCCCACAGCCCTGCGCCGCTGGGTCGATCAAGTGCAAAAAGAACGCTTGGGCTCGACCCCGGTAGGGGCCAAGGCGATTACTGCTGATCAACGAGAAATCCAGAGGCTCAAAGCTCTGCTCAGAGAGAAAGACCTGGATATCGAAATTCTAAAAAAGGCCAGTGCTCTCCTGCTTTTGGACGCCAAAGATCATTCACGTTGATCGATGAGCTGGACGAGCAGTACGGCGTTAAAAGGTGTTGCCAGGCGTTTGGGGTCAACCGCAGTAGCTTCTACGCCTGGCGCCAGCGCCAAGGCAGAGCAAATCCTGAGAGGGATAAGCTCAAAGCCGCGCTGGTCAGGCACCACAAGGCGTCCAGAGAGTCGGCCGGTGCACGTACGTTGTCCAAGGAGCTACAAGCCAAAGGGCATCGTATCGGGCGTTATATGGCTCGCAGTTTGATGCGCGAAGCTGGCATCGCCAGCCGTCAGCGCAGGCGCCATAAGTACAGGTCGCCGGGCGTGGAGGCCTTGGTGGCGCCGCACGTGCTCAAGCGAAAATTTGATGTGACGGCGGTTAATCAGGTGTGGTGTGGCGACGTGACATATATCAAGGTCGGCAAGCGGTGGATGTACTTCGCCGCCGTTCTGGATTTGTACGCTCGCAGGATCGTGGGCTGGTCGTTCTCGATGATTTCTGATGCCAACCTGACCTGCGAAGCGCTACGCATGGCGGTTGAGCTACGCGGCCATCCCCAGGATGTGTTGTTTCATTCTGACCAAGGTTGTCAGTACACCAGTCATAAATTCCGAAACGAGCTGCTGAAACAGGGGTTTAGGCAGAGTATGAGCCGTAAAGGCGAATGCTGGGACAACGCCCCGATGGAGCGTTTCTTTGGCAGCTTGAAATCAGAGTGGGTGCCTGAAACGGGCTACAAACTGGAACATGAGGCCCGAGCAGACGTGCAGCGCTATGTCTCGCGCTACAACATCAGCAGGCCTCATAGCTACAACGACTACCGGTCGCCGGTCGTGAAGGAAAGGTTGGCGGCGTGAACCTTAATCAGTGTCCAAGATTACTTGACCAGTTCAGCTTGCCCCCGATAGCAATGTGTCAGCCAATCCAAAACTATCTGACCCTCTGCAAGCTAACCAGTCACCGCCCTTCCAACAACTCCCCAGCCTGATCCAACAACGCCAACGGATCCGCCGCCTTATGAATATCCACCGACAACAACTGCCTGAACCTGCGCGCCCCCGGAAACCCGGTGCCCAACCCCAACACATGCCGGGTGATGTGATGCATCGTCCCACCACTGGCCAAATGCTCCGCAATATAAGGCCGCAACTGCGCTAAGGCTTCTGCCCGACTGATCACCGGCGCCTCGCTGCCAAACAACCGCTGATCCACCTCCGCCAGCATATACGGATTGTGATAAGCCTCCCGCCCCAGCATCACCCCATCAAACGTCTGCAAATGCTCCTCGCACTGCTCCAACGTCTTGATCCCACCGTTGAGATTGATCTCCAACGCCGGAAAGTCCCGCTTCAACTGCGCCGCCACGTCATAACGCAACGGCGGAATGTCCCGATTCTCCTTGGGCGACAACCCCTCCAGAATGGCAATGCGCGCATGCACGGTAAAACTGGTGCAACCGGCGTCCTTCACCGTCCCGACAAAATCACACAACTCGGCATAACTGTCCCGCCCATTGATGCCGATACGGTGCTTCACCGTCACGGGAATCGACACCGCATCGCGCATCGCCTTCACACAGTCCGCCACCAGGGCAGGGTGCGCCATGAGGATCGCGCCGATCATGTTGTTCTGCACCCGGTCGCTGGGGCAGCCAACGTTCAGGTTCACCTCGTCGTAACCGGCGGCTTCGGCCATACGGGCGCAGGCGGCCAGATCAGCCGGAACACTGCCGCCCAATTGCAGTGCAAGCGGGTGCTCGGCTTCGTTGTGGCGCAGGAAACGCTCGTGATCGCCATGGAGGATCGCGCCGGTGGTGACCATCTCGGTGTAGAGCAGGGCGTGTTTGGAGAGCAGGCGTAGGAAGAACCGGCAGTGGCGGTCGGTCCAGTCCATCATGGGGGCGACGGAGAAACGGCGGGAGAGCGGGGCGGTTTGTAGGGACATGGGGGATCTGAGTCAGCGAGGCGAATGGCGCGCAGTTTATCAGGAACGGATCTTGGGTGCCGGAGAGGCAAGTTTTGCGCGCATTACCACTTCGAGCGAGGACGTTGCCGTGTGTGGAATACGCCAAGGATCTGCAGTCGATCACCCCGCACTCTATACGGGATCAGATAGGACCAGTTGGGAACTGCCCATTCGCGGGTATGTTTCACCCGACCTTCGCGCCCCATGGAAGGAAACTGAGCTAGCCTGTCGACACTGGCGAAAATGGCATCCGAGAAGTCGTCGGCGACTTTTGGATTTTCGAGAGCGATATAATTCGCTTCGTCTTCCAGATTTTTGAGTGCTTTTTCAAGCCACTCAACCCGCATTCCGGCTCCAACGCCTAGCGCGCATGGCCGCCACTTGGTCATCGGTGGCAAATTTGCCTTCGTCGGCTTCCTTTACTGCCAGCTCGATTTGGGCAGTCAGCGTTTTTTCGTGCTCGATGTAGTCGCGAAGAACGTCCATTGCCAGGTAGCTCGCTGTCTGCCCGTTGGTTTTGGCCAGGTCGGCGAGAGAGTTGGATAGGTCTTCCGGCAGGTTTAGGGATATCCCAGTCATGGCGGCCTCGATGGTGGACGGTTGTGGGGCATCTTACACCGTGAAGAGTCGGGTTGAAGCAACAGGCCGTCACGAGGTGTCTCTGGGACGGAGTGGGTCGTTTGCTTTTCCTTTGCCAACTTAAAACCCGATACCGTGGCGGATAAATAAATCTGTCCCCTTTTGTAGTCCCCTTTTGGGTTGGTGCAGTCGTCGGATTGCTTTTGTATGAGTCACCTCTTGGGAAACGTGTGGTGGCCTTCCGGTGATGGGGCTTGCGTAACGGATTGAGCAAGATTAAAAATCAACTAACGGCCCACTCGGGGACTAACATATTGCTCATTGCCTCAAAGCGGGTAGGCTCTTGATTAGCCACGGGCCGTTTAATTAGGAAGTGGGTTTGACTTGTGTTTTCTCTTACACAAAGCCCGCGACAGTCCAAGGCAAGCATGAAGTCAGGCTCCGAAATCTCCTTGATTACTGGATGCACCTGAAACTGACCATGAGGATCATCCACCATATTAGCGAGCATATTTGCGGTATCCCTGAGGTAATCAGAACTGCGCCCAACCCGCAGCGAGGTTCCAGCTGAAGTTATCCCACCGCCAGGGCCCATATACACCTTGCCGTCATGTTCAACAAATGTAGTGACTCCCGCCTCGCGCAATTGACTGATATCTGAGGAAGAAAAGGTATTCCCCGCAAGTATTCCATTAAGTTCATATTGCGCGATGTATTGAGGCCATGAGTTAGCCAGCGTTGCAAAGAGGTCGGTATTAGCGAATCCCGCTCGATCTGGGTGGGGGAGCACGTCTACCACGGCCGCTACGTCTCTCCCTATCATGCAAAAGGCAAGGTAGTCTGCTGGCTTGGAGAAGAACTGTCCTGACGGGATAATTTCGTCGCTTAGGTGGAAGTGCAGGATGTTCCAGTCTGCATACAGCAAGTCAGTCCGAGTGTGTTTTTTTGACCCGCTGGTGTCGTTGCGGATAATCAGTCCTCGACCTTGATAGGGGTTGACATTCTCCCCAGTAGTGAATTTTCTTAGCAAACTTGATAACCCGCGTTGCGCGCTCGGCGGAAGATTGGCCTTTGGGAATGCATTGGACAATGCAATCTTGCGCGGTAAAGGAGCAATGTAACGACATATGAAGTCCAGCCATCTATCTAGCGGGCAGTTCAGTTTCTCCTCTTCTTGCTTAAACCTGAGAGCAAATTTTTGAATCAACATTAATGCAATGTCGTCAATGTTTTTCTGAAAGACCTCATTCGTACTCGGCATTCATTCCCCTTTGAGGCTCAGGTAATCTGGTGGAATATAGAAGCATAAATTTTATGAGGAAGCACTCAGGTTAATCTCGCGCTTATAATATAGAAAGTTAAGCGTCCGGGCATCCCTTCTTGCGCAGCTAAGCCGGATGCCATCGATGCGGCAACAACTCACAATTTCACTCGCCCGCTGCGTCGGCAGGCGAGTCAGAACGTCCTTCAGATAAGCATACACATCATGCCCGTTGAGCTTGGCCGACTGGATCAAGCTCATCAGCGCCGCAGCCCGTTTGCCACTGCGTAACGAATCAGCGAGCAACCAGTTTTTTATTCTAAGAGCCCAAGGCCGAGTTTGCTGATCGATATTATTGTTGTCTATCGGCACCGTGCCGTCATTCAGATAACGACTCAACGCGGCCCAACGTTTTACGCTGTAATCCAAGGCTTCGGTAATCCCCAAACCTTCATGCACAAGCTCGTGCTGGGCGATCATCCAGGCATGAAACAAGTCCATCAGAGGCGTAGTTTTTTTCTGACGTACTCGTAGTCGGACATCCGGTTCCACATCGCGGACTTCGCGTTCGATTTCATATAGGACCGCGATGTATCGCAGTGCTTGCTCGGCAAGCACGTTTTTGTCCGTGATGCGCAGATCGTAGAGCTTGCGCCGGGCGTGGGTCATAAAGCCAAAAGCTTGAGTCTTAAATAAATCCGTCCCCCTTATCTCTCGTGTTTGTATCCGCACCGGGATGTTCAATCCTGAGGAAGCGAAGTATGCCAACGGGGTGGTCGTGGATATGCCCTATCCTACCAACGACGTGCGCCTTCTTACTCAGACGGCGGTAGGCGCGCTTGATCGAATATTTCGCACGGGTTTTAGGTACAGCAAGGCTGAGGTGATGTTACTCAACCTTTGCCAGCCTGGCGAGTACACCGATGACTTGTTCGCTATGTCGCAGCCGACCGAAGCAACTCGTGTTATGACGGTACTAGATCAAATTAACGAACGATGGGGAAGGGGAACCCTGCGTTCGGCAGGTGTGCCGGCTAATCCAGATTGGGGAATGCGTCGCCAAATGACTAGCCAGAGCTACACGACCAGAATCGATCAGCTATGGTCAGTAGTTTGCAGCTAAAAAGTATCGGTAAATTAACAATCATTTGAAGTTGCAACGGAGGTTAGCGGTTGGGGAATTATGGTTACCAGTTGCTAATGGTGTAGCCGCAAGCTCTAAGTTCATTTACGATATCTCTTTTCCACGCTCCAGCTTGGTCCAGATTAACGTAGACAACGCCACTTATATCATTCGGGGTTTCAATCGTTCCTTTGACCAAGGCGCATACATTTTCCCTGCCAAGCTTTGCCATTAAGTAACCATGTTCAAAAACAACATTTTGGCGAGCCCGGTCCCTGAGCTTCTCTTGCTGTTCATGATTCCCAATGCCTTGGTCACAAGGGGTATACAGGACAAGAGCGAAATCCGCATCGTTGGTGTAGCGCTCAATTTTCTCAATAATCGTCATGCCCGCATTGGCTTGTTCGTGCAATATTATTGCTTCCAGACCAAGCTTCTCCACAAATCTACTTACCTCAAGTTTAGCGAGATCATCCCGACCATGCACTATGAATATTTTTCGTTTGTTTCGAGCAATAACAGGCGCCGGTGATGATGCTTTCATCGTCGGTATTTTTTGGTCGGTCCCAGGGGCTTGCTGTTGTAAGTTAATATTGTGATTTGGGAATTCTAGCGAATCTAATAAGGGAGTAAACTGTTCAGATAGATAGGCTCGGCGCTCGGCATAAGAGCTAAACTTACCTTTAATGAATGTCCAGAAAGAATCGAGATTGCCGTGTTGCCTAACGAAAGGTGGAAGTCGATGCCCAATTTCGGGATCTTTTAGGAGCTGGTGCCGTAGTTGCAGGTACTCTGCAGGGTCGGCTACATTGCCAGTAGCGCGAGCGGCTAGAAGATTTTGCAAATAACTAACCTTGTCGAAGTGGTTCACCAGAAAATTTATACTCATGGTTAGATTCCGTTCTTGCAGCTTTTGTATTGGGCAGAGTGGGCAAATAATTTTTCATTGTATCAACATTGCTATAATGCAATATCAACGTTCATTTTCAAAACATCGCGTATTTTGAGTTTGAGAGCTGTGTCAATGTTTTGCAGGCTAGCTCATTACTTTGTTCCAGTCGATCTCATAGTCGGCAGCCTTTAGTTCACGGGCGAGAGCCATTTTCCAGTCTCCTGACAATGGTGTCCAGACTACGCCTGCGAAATCAGTCGGAATATTAACTTCGCCAGACGTCAGTGCGCAAACTTTATCTCGACCTAAAGCCCCCATAAAATATCCGAGCTCTAAAAGGACATTTTGCCTTGCTCGTGGCTCTAGCACTCCTCCAACCTTACTTCCAACATCGTCAGGTGTTAGTAAGACTACCGCTAGTCCTACGTCGGAATGGCGCTCAATTTTTTCAATAATGGTACGGCCGCTATTTGCCTGCTCGTGAAGAATGATGACTTCAATGCCTAGTTTTTCAATGAAGCGTGCGACGGTTTCGCGAGCCGCCTCATCATGACCGTGAACGAGAAATACTTTTGACGATAGTAGTTTGGGATTTGAATTTGGGGTGGCGTTGGTAGGTGTGCTGCCGTCCAAGTCTTCAAGATCCGTATTTAATGCATGTATCGCCTGTTCAAGAGTGGCTTTTGCATGGATTATTTTCTTGCCCGTAATACTCTTGTAGTCGGGGTCAGGCATGCCCGAGACCCAAAACGTCACATGATAGTGCAGCTTATGTGCCTCTTTGTATCGATTGGCGGCGGTCGTGTTCGTCCCAAAACACCGCTCCAACGTATCTTCAATACTGCGCTCAAGCGTTTTGAGCTCAGGTGACGTGCCCTCCTGCATTGTATTGAGGTCGAAAGCATCAAGGTCAGCAATTCTTTGTTGTATCCGTTCTATTCCACGTCTTAGCTGCCCTTCGTCGAGATACACCTTAGGTTGAACCGCGGGTTGTGGTGTTGTCTTCCTTACCATGGCTGTTCCTTGCTATTCATTGATGGGCTCATCATGACACTTCACACACAACGAGCAACATTGTTCTTAATGGTGTTGTACCTTTATCAAGCCTATGGCGCTATCAAACGATGCTGCATATGTACCACTAGCCCTAAATGGTGCAAAAATGGGGCAAATCATACGCCAATCTATGCCATCCAATGCCCATTATGCATTTATGCAACCTGCCTTGGACGAGCATCGCAGCCCGCAACCACGGGCTTATCCCCCAAACCCGCTGCATACTCCTACACAATTGGGGTGTGAATCAGTTTGGCAATCCAACGTCTGAAAGTAGTTCAGCCACATCTTGATGTTGCAGCCAAATGAGAAACCCTTTATCGACGATATGGAGCGTTTTACTCGATTGGTCATAGTCGACGATGATTGGCATAATGTTTTTCTTCACTTGAAGAGATGCGCTTGATTGTAACGACTGAGTAATATTTCCAGGGTTAAGCTCGCCTTGACGGGGGTGTTTTTCAAATAGTGTGTTCTTAATGTCTCGATATTTTAGACCTTTCTCTAAGTCCTCAATTGGTGCAGACAGAATTGGGTATAGCAACCATTTGTGCATTTCTAATTCGGTTTCTTGGAATCCATCTGCAAAGTTTGTTAGGAATCCATCGTAGCGCGCAGATTGTTGGTCGACGATGCTCTTTACGAGTGTTACGACGTCGATACCGTTTCCAATAATTGAGTGAACATTAGTTGCGGATTTTATTCCGCTGTCGATGCAGGCGCGTCGGCACGCCTCTTGGACGATGTACACACTTTCACGTGCGATGCTGATTAGTTTATTGGAAAAGTCATTGTCGAAAGACACACCTAACAAATGTCCGCCTGAATCAACTACTTCTTTCAACTCGCCTTCGCTCCAGCGGTCAGCATTAACTGATATAACCCTTCCTGTAAGGTCGCCGTTATAAACGATTAGGCGATTGTCTTCAAGCCACACACCAACGATGATAAAAGTGAAGTCGGAAGATTCGTGAAAGGCTTTGAGTTCAACCGAAAAATCTCGTTGTATTTCATATGGTAGATAATGAAAGTCTTCTAGCACGATTTGCTTTTTAAATTCTACTGCTGATAGAGCAGCTATAACATCGTTTACATCATCGATATCCAGCTCCAAAGGGGCTGTAGTTATTTCATTACCTGTTCCTGTTTCTCCTTCTGCTCCGGCCAACGCTTCTCCACTGGCGCCAAATCCAAATAAGCTACCTTTGACGCCTGCTTTAGCACTCGCAAGAACTTTATTTCGACCGGTGCTGCTTTTCTTGGAAGACTGAGTGATTTCAAAACCTGCGCGCTTTAAAATGCTGGCATGAAGATCTGCCATGTCACTTTTATTCGAACACTGTACGAGAATATAGTTTTCTTCATTTAGGCAGTGCTTGCGTAGAGATGTCTTTCCTTGTTTGGAACTACCATAGATGACTATGTGATGACCAGCATCAAGTTCCTCTCGCAGCTTTTTATCAACGGTTAATCTTTCAACATAGTTGAGAGGAAGCTGTCTGGTTATACCGAAAACTTCATCCGTTGTGTGCACTTGTTCCATTTAAAGGAGCTTCCTATAGAGACGACAAAAACTGAGCATGCATGAATCACTTCATTTTAGGCAATAGGGCGCTGAAAATAGGGCTGTGAAGACAGTACCGGCAGATGTCCGTCAAAAAACGGCAAGGCCATGATTGGCGGAGGCTCCAAGGGTAAATGGAGCGCGTGGAGCTGAGTTAAAGCTACTGTGGATCAGCGACTCACTAGCTTAGCTTGGCACGAGCTTTAATGATGGTTGCGTTGAGATGTGGCTCAGAATGGATTGCTTATAAATTGCTACATAGCTCGACGGATAGGAGGTACACGTCATGAATAGTAGGGTGTTAGAGGAATGCTAGGTCCAATCCATCATGGGGGCGACGGAGAAGCGGCGGGAGAGGGCTTGCGGTGGAGCTATGGCTGAAGGCATTGGAGTCTTGGATGGAGAATGCGAAGGGTGGGCAGTTTATCAGGAATGGGTCGGAGGGGGCTGGGTGATGATCGGGTGGCGCGAGACCCTAATATTAAACAAATCTGTCCCCTTTTCCTGAGAAGGTGTGTGGGTTATGTCGGGGCTGGAGCTACATCTAGTCGCTGCGTGAGCAGCGCTAGTGCAATGCTGACCAGGGATCGACGCTTTTTCACAGGTATATTGCGTTGTCATTTTCGAGGTGACATTGTGTCACCTTGCGAATGGCTGAGAGATTGCCATGAACGACGAAAACGAAGAGATAGTTACCGGCTTCGAACGCTCGGCAGAAGAGCTATCCAAAGACCTGCACCTAGCCTTGGCTGAGTTGGACTGGTCGCCTGCGGCGTTGATGGATCGTATGCGCTCACTAGGCGACTACCGCTCGCCGGCGACAATCCTAAGAGGGATCAACCGCGCTCTAGAGGGACAGATCAAGCCGTCCGGTGAGCTGTTGGCTCTGGTGCAGCAAGCCGTGCGCTTTAAGCGGCGCCTGCTGCGAACCTACCGTGACGTGATTTGGACAAAACTCGGTGACGGTTCGCACACCACTCAGATCGAAGATTTCACCATCACCTTGTCGCCGCAAACGCGAGGCCGGTGGCGGGTGAATCTCGTGCACAAAGACGGATTCAGCCCATCTTGGCCACGCTTTCAGGACACATTGGAGGCCGCCAAACATATGGCCTTTATTACTTTGGATAACGGTCAAAACTGGCTGCAGGAGTACGCTGACGAGCAAGCCCGCGAAGCTGCAGGACAGCTGTAAGCGTGTGCCGGTCGACGCGGAAGACTGCTAGGGGGGAAGGAAACCCTCTTGAGTGAGGGTAGCGTGGTACAAAAGTGGTACGGGTTTTTTTATGGAACGCTACAAGGCATGTATTACAAGGCCTGTGGAATTAGTAGCTCCAATCCATCATTGCGGTGACTTACCGGGTGTGGAGTGGTTTCGGGAACAGGTTTGAATCTTCGGGAAAATTTCCCACACTTTTTTCGGCTTGCCCGTTAAATGACCCATCACTAAGCTCCTCAAGCCACTGCGAACTCAGTGGCCGGAGGTGGAAGTCCGTATTGCTAAGGCGTTTTTTAACTCCCGAAAATATTTGGAGCTTCGCCCATGCACAACAACACACGCAGTTCTTCATTTGACCAAAGCGCATCGCCCGTCGATCCCAAGCTTCAAGCCGCAGCCCAGCGAGCAATCCATCATCACTTGCCCCCATCCGAAGACGCTGCGCCCACCGAGCGCCCAAGCGACAGCCTCTTCCTCGTCAACCCAACCATCGACCCCGAAACCCTCCTGGCCAACGCCGCCGAAAACCTGGCATCCGCTAACGAAATGGCCGCCACCTTGGCATTCGATCTCGACGACTCCCAGCGCGCCATCGCCCTGGGCATCCAGCAGTTAATCGAGTTGAGCTCGCTGCTGGTTGACCGTGCCCAGGAGCAGGTTGCGTCTGTAACCGTTCCAGTCAAAGCCTGACAACCGACCCTGCCGCCTTACCCAAGGCGGCAACCTGAACTCATGCTGTCACCCAGCAAAGTTTCATAATTCCCTGCGCCGTTGAGGTCTACGATCCCCTACTGAGAGAGGACCCCAGCGCCTCCAGCCCACAGGGAACTGAAACCATGATCTCGAACCTCGTCAAAGTCTTGATGATCACCGGCACGTTGATGTTGAGTGCTTGTTCATCTTCATCGAGCGTGACCAGCAGCGACCCGTGCTTTTCAGGCGGGTGCCAGGCATTTGGCGACCATAGCCCCAACAAAGCCGCGAAGATGAATTTTGGTGGCAGTGGGCTGGGGAGTAGTTATGGGGAGTATGGTTCGGGGTTGTTGCATGATGACTGATGGGGGTGGTGAGGGCAGGCAGTGGTGTGTTGACTGACCCATTGCTATCGGGAGCAAGCCCCCTCCCACAGTTTGATTCTCAGTGTTCAGGTGTTTGGCGACTACTATAGCCACGGCAAAGCTGCCAAGATGAATTCTGGTGGCAGCGGGCGGGGAGTATGGGGCGGGGTGTTGCATGATGATTGATGGGGGGTGGGTCAGTCATTGGGGTGGTGACTGACCTGTTGCTATCGGGGGCAAGCCCCCTCCCACATTGGATCTATGATCGGCGCAAAAACTTGTGGCGTTAGTTGCCGCCTTTCATGTGACGGGCGATCAGGTAGAGGCCCAGGCCGATGAGGGCCGTTACGGCGCCGATGTAGCCGGTGCTGGTCCAGCCGAGCCCAGCTGTAATCGCCATGCCGCCAAGCCAGGGGCCCAGCGCGTTCGCCAGGTTGAACGCTGCGTGGTTGGAGGCTGCCGCCAGGCTTGGGGCTTCGTGGGCGATGTCCATCAGGCGGATTTGCAGCGGCGCGGCCATGGCGATCATGGTGCCGACCAGGCCGATGCCCAGCAGGACGCTCCACAGTGAGCTGGCAGCGAAGGTGAAGAAAATCAGCACGGCCATCGACCACACCATGATCCAACCCACCGCCCGAAATTGCAGGCGATCAAACAGCTTGCCGCCGGCAATGTTGCCGATGATGCCGCCCGCGCCAAACGCTGCTAGGCCGAACGGAATCCACTGCGGCGACACTTTCGTCACTTCCAGCATGGTCGGCGCCAGGTAGCTGAATACGCAGAACATCCCGGCAAAGCCAATCGCGCCGATGGACAGGGCCATCCAGACCTGGGGTTTGGTGAAGGCGCGCAGTTCCTTGCGCGGGTCGCTGCGTTGTTCGTCGTGGCGGTGGGGCACGAATTGCCAGACCAGGGCGATGGTGAGCAGGGCGATCACGCTGACCAGGGCGAACGCCGAGCGCCAGCCCAGGTGTTGGCCGAGGAAGGTGGCGATGGGGTTGCCCAGCAGCATGGCCAGGGTCAGGCCCATCATTACCCGGGCCACGGCGCCGGCGCGTTTGTCGGTGGGCACCATGCTGGAGGCGACCACGGCGGCGATGCCGAAGTAGGCGCCGTGGGGCAGGCCGCTGATAAAGCGGAAGGCCACCAGCGAGCCGAAGGTGGGGGTGAAGGCGGTGGCGAAGTTGCCCAGGGCGTAGAGGCCCATCAGCAACAGCAGCATGTGTTTGCGCAACAGCTTGGCGCCGAGGATGGCCAACAGCGGGGCGCCGACCATCACACCGAGCGCGTAGGCGCTGATGGCGTGGCCGACTTGCGGTTCGCTCAGGCCCAGGTTCTGGGCGATGTCGGGCATCAGGCCCATGATGGCGAATTCGCCGGTGCCGATGGCGAACGCGCCCACGGCCATGGCCGCTTCCATTTTGGCGGCACTGCGCGCGGGCAGCAGGTGCCCGGGTGTTTGCTGGATAGACATGGATCGCTCTGTTTGGATGAGGTGCACGAAAGACAGTCGCCGATGCTACGCAGGCGACTGTGAAGGTGTCTAGAACAGCCTCGAGCACGAGAGTTCCGGGCCTGTGACCCCACGTCGCGGCTGGCAGTCTTGACACTGGCGCGATAAAAGCCGCGATTTAGCGGTGTCAATTGGGCAAACGGCGCATAAACGCCGTTTAGCGTGATATTCTGCGCGCCGTCCTGGTCTAGGCTTTCCTTGGTGCGTACACCCGTATACGTCCCAGCGGTTGGCTGTCGCCCAGGTAGCTGAAGCCAATAATGATAAGAAGTCAGCGCAGAAGGGACATAACAGTGAGGTCGATCCATCGGCCTTGTGTGCCCACCCTGCAGCCTTATGTGAATGTGCAGACCCCGCGGTACGTTGCCTGACGTAGCGTGGTCGAGGGTTACTCATGATCGGGGGCGGTAGGGCGGATGGCGTTTTATCATAGGTGCTACTGATGTTTAAAAAAGTAAACACTGCCCTGCTGGGGCTGGCTTTGTCGATGGGGATCACGTCCGTTCACGCGGAAGAGGCAAAGAAAGTCGATGTGCTGCTGATCGGCGGCGGCATCATGAGCGCGACCCTGGGTGTCTGGCTTAACGAGCTGGAACCGGACTGGTCGATGGAGATGGTCGAGCGCCTCGATGGCGTGGCCGAAGAAAGCTCCAACGGCTGGAACAACGCCGGTACCGGTCACTCGGCCCTGGCCGAGTTGAACTACACCCCGGAAGACAAGAACGGCAACGTTGAGATCCCTAAAGCGGTCGAGATCAACGAAGCGTTCCAGATCTCCCGTCAGTTCTGGTCCTGGCAGGTCCAGCAGGGCGTGTTGAAGAACCCGCGTTCGTTCATCAACTCCACACCGCACATGAGCTTTGTGTGGGGCGATGACAACATCAAGTTCCTGAAAAAGCGCTATGAAGCGCTGAAGGCGAGCCCGCTGTTCGCCGGCATGCAGTACTCCGAAGACCCGGCGCAGATCGCCAAGTGGGTCCCGCTGATGATGGAAGGGCGTGACCCCAACCAGAAAATCGCGGCCACCTGGAGCCCGATCGGCACCGATGTCAACTTTGGCGAGATCACCCGCCAGTTCGTTGCCCACCTGCAAACCACCCCTAAGTTCGACCTGAAACTGTCGAGCGAAGTGCAGGACATCACCCGCAACGAAGACGGTTCGTGGCGTGTGAGCTACAAAAACCTCAAAGACGGCACTAAGACTGAAACCGACGCCAAGTTCGTGTTCATCGGCGCTGGCGGCGGTGCCCTGCACCTGCTGCAAAAGTCGGGCATTCCTGAAGCCAAGGAATACGCCGGCTTCCCGGTTGGCGGCTCGTTCCTGGTGACCGACAACCCGACCGTCGCCGAGCAGCACCTGGCCAAGGCCTACGGCAAGGCTTCGGTGGGCTCGCCACCGATGTCGGTTCCGCACCTGGACACCCGCGTGCTGGATGGCAAGCGCGTGATTCTGTTTGGCCCATTCGCCACCTTCTCGACCAAGTTCCTCAAAGAAGGCTCGTACCTGGACCTGCTGACCAGCACCACCACCCACAACATCTGGCCGATGACCAAAGTCGGTATTCGTGAATACCCACTGGTCGAGTACCTCGCCGGCCAACTGATGCTGTCCGATGACGACCGCTTCAAGGCGCTGCAGGAATACTTCCCGAACGCCAAGCAAGCCGACTGGCGCCTGTGGCAAGCCGGCCAGCGCGTGCAGATCATCAAGCGTGACGAAGAGCAGGGCGGCGTGCTGAAGCTCGGTACCGAAGTGGTCAGCTCCGCTGACAACTCCATTGCCGGCCTGTTGGGTGCATCGCCAGGCGCGTCGACCGCGGCTCCGATCATGCTGACCGTGCTGCAGAAAGTCTTCAAGGACAAGGTAGCAAGCCCGGCCTGGCAGGAAAAACTGCACCAGATCGTGCCAAGCTATGGCACCAAGCTGAACGACAGCCCTGAAGCGGTTGCCAAGGAGTGGGCTTACACTGCCGGTGTGCTGCAACTGACGCCACCGCCAGCGATCCCGCAACTGGCTGCTCCACAGGCCACCGAGGCTGCCAAGCCTGCGGCTGAGCCTGGCAAGCCGGCGTCTGACCTGGCGCTGTAAGTAACGCCTGATAAAAAGCCCGCTGAACCGGTGACGGTCAGCGGGCTTTTTTGTGCGCGGCGTTCAGACCCTGAAGTGCCTGACTTGCTCATACACGTGCAGGGCCAGTGCGTTAGCGGTGTCGCACAGCAGATACAGATGCTGCGCGGGGAGGGCCGCCAGCTCTGTCATTTGCCTCAGCCCTTCGCCCATGCGGCTCTCCTCCATCAGGCCCACGGCCACGCCGCTGCGTACGCAAGCCTCTACCGCCGATGAGTTAGGGCTTTCCAGCAGTACTCGATGGTAAATCCCGTGATCTTTCAGCGCCTGTAACGCTGCCGCTCGATAGGGGCAACCAGCGATGGGCACGGTGATGGGCAGCGGCGCGTTTGGCGGATAACTGAATTGCTCGGCTGCCACCCATAGCGGTTGCACCGGCCCCAAGCGCTCACCCTGTGCCAGTGGCTGTGCGCTGACGGTGATTGCCAGATCCAGTTGGTTTGCCGTGAACAGATTCAACAGTTCGCCACTGGTGCGCGCTTCGATTTCCAGCTCCAGCAGCGGGTTGTCGGCAATCAGTCGCGGCACGAATGCCTGGATGAAGGCGGGCGCGTAAGTATCGGGTACACCCAGGCGGATCTTGCCCTGCATGCGCTGGGGCATCAGCGAGATCAGCAGGCGGTCGTGGCTTTTGAGAAATTCGGTGGTTTCGCCCAACAGTTTTCTGCCGTACAGCGTCAGGTCCACGCCCTGGTTGCTGCGGCTGAACAGGCGCTGGCCGACCTGATCTTCCAGTTTCTGAATCTGCGTGGTCACGGTGGAAGCGCTGCGGTGCACATGCTCGGCCGCTTCATTGAAGCGACCAAAACGCGCGACGGCGTGAAAGGTACGCAGTAGATCGATATTCAGCTGTTTGGCCATGGTTCGACTTTTACGGATTGATAGTGCAGGTTATTCAAATATACAGAAGAGTCTCCTGTCCCTAGCCTTGAAGTCAATCGATTAAGGCTGGAGGGCTGCATGAAGCGATCAACCCTGGGTTTGCTGCTGTTGCAAGGGGCGTTTGTCCTGTCGTGGAGTTCGGGCTATATCGGCGCCAAGCTTGGCACCCAGGACGGGGGGGCGTTCAACCTGCTGTTCTGGCGATTCCTATTGGTATCGCTGTGCCTGGGGCTGTTCCTGAACGTCAGACTGTTGAAGGTTTCATGGGCGCAGATCCGCCATTACGCCGTCATTGGTTGCCTGTCGCAGTTTTTGTACCTGAGTTGCCTGTATGTGGCGATCCAGAACGGTCTGCCGCCAGGCATTGCGGCGATCATCGCGGCGTTGCAGCCGTTGATGACAGCGGTATTGTCGACGGGCAGCGCCACCGAGCGCAGCGGCGGCTGGCAATGGGTGGGGCTCGTGATCAGCTTTGCCGGCGTTGCGATGGTGATAGCCGGGCAGTATAGCCATGGCCCAACGCAGGTAAGCCTGGCCATGTATGGGCTGCCACTGGTGTCGGCGCTGGGGCTGACGCTGGCGACGCTGTACGAACGCCGCTCGGTGCAGAGCGAGAATGTCGGTTTGCTCATACCGCTGTTTATCCAATCGCTGCTGAGCCTGATCGGCTTCACAGGCGCTGTGTTGTACACCGATACCTTGAGCATTCCCCATGACACCGACGTACTGGTTTCGATTGTGTGGTTGACGGTGTTTTCCACCTTTGCTGCTTACTTGAGCCTGTGGCAGTTGCTGCGCGTGATGACGGCCACCCAGGTTGCCGCGTTGGTCTACCTGGAGCCCCCGGTCACCCTGGTATGGGCGGCGTTGATGTTCGGCGAGCGGATTCATGCCTCGACCTATGCCGGCATCGCCGTCGTCATTGCCGGGCTGGTTTTATTGCGCCTGAAGCGACCGACCGTCGCGTGCACGTCTTGAGGCCTGGGGGTTCAGCAATCTGACAGACATCTCCTGTTAAAAATAAACCATGCCCGAGCAGGAGGCCTGGCTGCAACAAAGGGGGAATTCTTACTGATGCAGGTACGGGGCGATTACGCCCGAGGGTTTTGTATGTTGCTACGTTATGCGGCAATGGCGGCGTTAGTCGTCGCGTCATCCGGGTGTGTGCAAGAGCGTGTCGTACATGAACGTCGGCCGGTACAGCATGAGTATGTGGAAGTCGTGGCGCCCCAACCGCCGCCGGTGCAAGTGATCGAAGTCGAGCCGGCGGCGCGCGAAGGTTATATCTGGTCACGCGGCTACTGGCGCTGGCAAGGCGGGCGATATGTCGCGGTGCACGGCCATTGGGAGCCGGTGCGCGAGGGTTATCGCTATGTGCATCCGCATTGGGTACAGCGTAATGACGGGTATCACTGGCAGGTCGGTGGCTGGATTCGCTGAACCCCGAAACAAACCGACTCAACCAATGCGCTTCATACCCGTCGCCTTGACCGCGTTGAGGTCGAAGGTGGCGGTGTACTCGCAGCCGGCCGCATGGGCGCAACGCTCGATCAGGCAGTCGGCAAAGTCTGCCTTGTTCGCCACGAACTTGCGCAGCGCCTGCCAGATGATATCGGCGTGCTCAACAGTGAGCTCGCGCGTGTGCAGCAGGGTTTCCAGCACCATCACCACATCGCTCTTGGCTGATTGATAGCAGGACTGCAGTACCCACACCAACTCCACAATGGTCACCAGGCTGACAAAGCCCGGTGACGCGGCAGTCAGTGATTCGATCAGTCTGGACGCCTTGGCTGATTGCACCGGCTCGTCCTGGGTGACGTAGCGCACCAGCACGTTGGTATCCAGGCCGATCATCCGGCTTTTGCTCCCTGGGCCGCGATGGCTTGGTTCATGTCCTCGATGGACACCGCATTGGCAGGCTTGCGAATC
Source organism: Pseudomonas sp. 37 R 15 (assembly GCF_900004865.1). Classification (NCBI taxonomy): domain Bacteria; kingdom Pseudomonadati; phylum Pseudomonadota; class Gammaproteobacteria; order Pseudomonadales; family Pseudomonadaceae; genus Pseudomonas; species Pseudomonas sp. 37 R 15. The sequence goes on from NZ_CVTV01000023.1 coordinate 17,520, forward strand.
AGACCCTTGAGGTCGGTGACGGTTTTGCTCGCGGCGATCATGGAAAACATGCCGTCTTCCATTTCGACGAATTCCACCCGGTCGCCTGTTTCCAGGCCGAGGGCTGTCCTGACCTGGACAGGGATGGTGATTTGCCCTTTTGATGTAAGCGTGGCGGTTGCCATAGTGAAGATCTCCATCGTGATATTCCTTACCTTAGGGTAAGGAGTGATAGAGGACAATATCCGTTGGTCCATGGGTTGCTCGCAGGTGTGGGTGAGTCGGTACTAAAACCCTAGTCCGAACCCTCGATCCCCACACCTTTGGCCATGCGCCAAACCGATACAAACTATGACCGGCCGCGCCGGCTCATTGCACCACGCGATAGCACGGCACATACGCCGCGCCGCCCGGTAGCTTCATGCGGTGCTGGGCGACAAACGCCTTGAGCAGCTCATCCAACGGTTTCATGATCGCCGGGTCGCCATGAATCTCGTACGGACCGTTTTCTTCGATCAGGCGAATACCTTTGTCCTTCACGTTACCTGCAACGATCCCCGAGAACGCGCGACGCAGGTTCGCCGCCAGTTCATGGGGCGGTAACGCATGGCTCAGCTGCAGGCTGGCCATGTTTTCGTGGGTCGGGTCGAAGGGGCGCTGGAAACCTTCGTCGATCTTCAACAGCCAGTTGAAGTGGAACGCGTCGTTGCGCTCGCGCCGGAACTGTTTGACCGCCTTGAGCCCTGCGGTCATCTGGCGCGCGACTTCGGCCGGGTCGTCGATGATGATCTGGTAATGCTTCTGCGCCGCTTCGCCGAGGGTAGCGCCGACGAACGCGTGCAGTTGTTCCAGGTAGGGAGCCGCATGTTTGGGCCCGGTGAGCACCACCGGGAACGGCAGGTCGCGGTTGTCCGGGTGCATCAGGATGCCCAGCAGGTACAGGAATTCCTCAGCGGTGCCCGCGCCGCCGGGGAAGATGATGATGCCGTGGCCGACACGCACGAAGGCTTCCAGGCGTTTCTCGATGTCCGGCAGGATAACCAGCTCATTGACGATCGGGTTCGGCGCTTCGGCGGCAATGATGCCAGGCTCGGTCAGGCCCAGGTAGCGGCCACTGGTGATGCGTTGTTTGGCGTGGGAAATGGTCGCGCCTTTCATCGGCCCTTTCATGACGCCGGGGCCGCAGCCGGTGCATACGTCGAGGCTGCGCAGGCCCAACTCGTGCCCGACTTTCTTGGTGTATTTGTATTCTTCGGTGTTGATCGAGTGGCCACCCCAGCACACCACGATCTTCGGCTCGACCCCCGCGCGCAGCGTACGGGCGTTGCGCAGCAGGTGGAACACGTAGTCAGTGATGCCCTGGGAGTTGCTCAGGTCGATGCGCTGGCTGTCCAGCTCGTTCTCGGTGTAGACGATGTCACGCAAGGCGCTGAACAGCATTTCGCGCGTGCTGGCGATCATCTCGCCATCGACGAAGGCGTCGGCGGGAGCGTTGAGCAGTTCCAGGCGTACGCCGCGGTCTTGCTGGTGGATGCGCACTTCAAAGTCTTTATAGGCATCGAGGATGGTCTTGGCGTTGTCGATATGCGCGCCGGTGTTGAGGATCGCCAGGGCGCACTGGCGAAACAGGGCATAGACGCTGCCGCTGCCGGCTTCACTCAGTTGCTGGACTTCACGTTGTGACAGGGTTTCGAGGCTGCCCTTGGGGCTGACGGCGGCGTTGATGACTTGACGTTGGGGCATTCTGATTCCTTGAAAGCACAGCCACCGCATCCACGAAAGACGCGATGGCTTGAGAATGATGGGCGCCGTATACGGTCGCACGAGACGGTTATTTACCTCAGGCGCAAGGCCGAGCGCAAATACCGTCCAGCACCATCATGCCGCAGAACTTACTGGATCAGCTTCCAGTTTTTGTAGAAAACCCGACGCAGGGTAAACACCAGGCCGGCAAAACCCGCGATCACGGCGTTAAGCACGGAGGGCACCCGGGTTGGCCGCACGATATCAATGAACAGGCAGTAACGTTTCGCATCGTTCTTGTTGAAAGACGCATGCATCAGCGTGTCATCGAAGATAAACAGCGGGTCGTCGTGCCAGTAGTGCTTGTGCTTGCCCACCTGGATATACACGCCTTCATGGTGCGGTGCCGGCGCCATGTTGTAGAGCACACGGAACATCATGCGCAGGGGCCCGAAGTGGAACGACGTCGAGCGGTTCTCATTGAACACCGACACGCCGATGGTCTTCACGAAGGGCAGTTTCTTGCGCAGTTGCGGGATGTTCAGGGCGGTTTCGATGGGCCGACCGTACCACTGGAAAAACAGCATGCCGCGTTTCTTCTCGGCCATGCGGGCGTCCAGGTAACCGATGATTTCTTCCTTGCGTGCCATGGCGTCGTTGATGACCTGTTGCAGGTCTTCGCGCCATTCGGGCGGCAGGTCTTGCATCGTGTAGACATGCCGGTTGCGGGCGCTCAAGAGGTCGAGCAGGGTGTTGAACGGCGCCAGCACCCAAGTGTTGCGGCCGTTGCCGATGAAATATTTCTTGATGGTGTTGCGGTCGTAGAGGCCGTTACGCAAAAAATCATAAACACCGCAGAGCACCACCAGCAGCAGAAACACCAGGCAGGTGCGCGGAAAACAGTAGATCAATAGCAGAACGCCGACGACCCAGGCGAGGGACACCAGCTTTTTGCCGACAGCGTTTTTGCTCATGAAACCTGGCTCCAAACCTGAAACATAATGAAACAATATCGTCATCATAGGGGTTTCTGTCGTCCTTGAGCGTTTTAAATAGTTCGAAAATTGTTAAGTCGGTGCACAGTTTGTAACGGACATCAGGGCTGTCAGGGTCTGCGGATTGAATTTTGAGATCGGAAGATTTGCGTCTATCGTGACGCTTCGGTTTTTCAGGCGTCATAGACCGGTACGATTGAAGTTGAATGGCCACCATTGGCCTTCGGCACCTTGGAAGAGGCAGAATTTTTATGATCATCAAACCGCGGGTTCGTGGCTTTATCTGTGTGACCGCTCACCCTGTTGGCTGTGAAGCGAACGTCAAGGAACAGATCGACTACGTGACTGAAAACGGCACCATTGAAGGCGGCCCCAAGAAGGTGCTGGTCCTCGGTGCTTCCACCGGCTACGGCCTGGCCGCGCGCATCAGTGCTGCGTTTGGCTGCGGCGCCGATACCCTGGGCGTGTTTTTTGAGAAAGAAGGCGAAGAAGGCAAGTTGAGCTCCGCTGGCTGGTACAACAGCGCGGCGTTCGAGAAGTTTGCCGTGCAAAAGGGCCTGTACGCCAAGAGCATCAACGGCGACGCGTTCTCCGACGAGATCAAGCGCCTGACCATCGAAACCATCAAGAAAGACCTGGGCAAAATCGACCTGGTGGTCTACAGCCTGGCCGCGCCACGCCGTACCGACCCACAAGGCGTGGTGCACAACTCCACCCTCAAGCCGATCGGCAAGGCTGTGACCCTGCGTGGGATCAATACTGACAAGGGCGTGGTGGTCGACACTACGCTGGAGCCGGCGACCCAGGAAGAAATCGACGGCACCGTCAAAGTCATGGGCGGTGAAGACTGGCAGCTGTGGATCGACGCCCTGCGTGACGCCGATGTACTGGCCGAAGGCGCCAAGACCACCGCGTTCACCTACCTGGGTGAGAAGCTGACCCAGGACATCTACTGGAACGGCTCCATCGGCGAAGCCAAGAAAGACCTGGACAAAAAAGTCCTGACTCTGCGCGACAACCTCGCTGCGCTCAAGGGCGACGCCCGTGTGTCGGTGCTCAAGGCCGTGGTCACCCAGGCAAGTTCAGCAATCCCGATCATGCCGCTCTACCTGTCGCTGCTGTTCAAGGTGATGAAAGAGCAGGGCACTCACGAGGGCTGCATCGAGCAGGTGTACGGCCTGTTCAAGGACAGCCTGTACGGCAGCGAGCCGAAACTGGACGCTGACGGCCGTCTGCGTGCCGATCTGGCCGAGTTGGAGCCAAAGGTTCAGGACGCCGTGGCGGCGCTGTGGAACCAGGTTACCGACGACAACGTCAACGAGATCAGCGATTTTGCCGGCTACAAGGCTGAGTTCCTGCGCTTGTTCGGTTTTGAGGTCGATGGCGTGGACTACGAAGCGGACGTGAACCCGACCGTCAAGATCAACGGTCTGGTTCAGGCGTAATTAAATGATGCAACGGTGGCGGCCTCGATAACTCGATTATCAGGCCGCTGCTTGCTGCTGCCGATATCAGGCATATCTGGATTCAGCCAGGCGATGTTTTGCCTGGGTGAAGTCTGATCGCCGGATATTCACCAGCTCATTCTCCCAGAGAGGATTGAGCGGCACGTGAAAACCGCTGTCTTTGGCGGTTTTTATCAGCTCAGCCATTTCCCTGCTGTCATGGATGATGCTTATTTCATCGAATCTGCCTAGTTTTGACGGCAGGAAAAACGTCGCCGGGTAGTTCGCGGCCACTTCCGTCGCCGGGCTGCCCGAGTCCGCATTGTGGTGGACCACCCGCTCTGCGTCCCCGACCAGCGTTTGATTGATGATGCCGATCATCTCCCGTATTCGCGGCGTGGCATTGCCTAGATCGGCGTCCTCTTTCTTGTAGAAATTCGCTGCGCTGGCAAAGTCTGCGCGCAGCTCCTCCGGCACCTGTTTATACGCATTGATTCGTTCCTTGAACACGCTGTGAGCGACATCCGGTACCGGGAGCTTATCCTGGGCCCCGTAGTCACTGAGGTGCGGTGCGACCATGTGCAGATCGTAATCGGCAGTCAACGGCTTGCCCTCTGCCTGTTTGGCCAGTACTTCAAGCGGCTTGCCCTGGTGGGTGATCAGATAAGTGTCGGCGTCAGGCGAAACAGAACGGGCTTGAAATGTATAGCGTTGCCCGCTCGGCCCTTGGGCGCTCAATTTCAGCGTGCCTTCCTCACCTGTTGCGGCCAGTTCAGTGATATGGCCTAGGTTCACCAGTTCATTGAGGCGATGGCTCGAGAGTTTCAGCGGGATCGGGACTGCGTGGCGTCGCTCGACGCACTCCAGAATCTGCGCGTTGGCCTTGGCGACTTTTTCCGGTGCGCTCTCCAGCTTGCTGAATGCCTGGTCGGTACAGATCAGACCTGCCTGCGGCCCCCAGTTGGCACTTTTGCCCTTGATGTGGAAGTCCTTGGTGGGGTGTCCGGCTTCTATCAGTCCGGTAGCCACGGACTCGACTGGACGTATGCCGATGATGGAGTTGGTGGTTGCCGCGATCTGTTGCAAGGGTTCAAGGTGGCTCGAAACTATCCCTGTTTGCTTTGTTACCCGCTCGATCAGGGTCTGGCGCGGGCTGTCGGACTCCCCGGCAACGCTGTGTTCCTGAAGGGACTGATTGCGTTGCAAGGCTTCCAGGCTGAGTGCGGAAGGTGATGTAACACTGAGACTCGTGGCTATCATCGGAATACCCCTATGTCACGTCTTGCGGCAGTGTTGGGTGATTCCGTTCAGTCAACGTTTTCCTTGATAGGGCTGACATTAAAAGAGATTGGCCCCGGATGGGGAGGTGTGGTGAACATTCAGAACGATCCTACTCGTGCCTGCCTTCTGCTGCGCCTCCTAGCGCGCCCACTTCTCCATGACAAAATCGACCAAGGCCCGCAGCTTGGGCAGGCGATAACGGTCTTGGCGATACAGCAGGTGCATGGGGCGGCTGGGGAGGTTATAACCGGTCAGCAAGGCAACCAGCTTGCCGCTCTCCAGGTCCGGTTGCACCAGGGCATCAGCCAGCATGATGATGCCCATGCCGTTTACCGCCGCCTGACGCAAGCCTTGGGAGCTGTTGATGGTCAATGAGCCGGCCACCGGAACCTCTACCTCGCCTTCGTCCCCCGTCATGCGCCACAGTTTGTCGGTGTCGCGCCAGTTGTCGGTCGCAGGGTAGGCGAAAGCCAGGCAGTCGTGATGCTGCAGGTCAGCCGGAGTCTGCGGCGTGCCACGCCGCGCCAGGTACGCAGGGGACGCGCAGAGGGTGAGGGTGTAGGCCTGCAGGGGTCTGGCGATCAGGCTGGAGGTTTCCAGTTCGCCGAGGCGGATCGCCACATCGAAGCCGCTGTCGACCAGGTCCATCCGCTCATTGCTCAACACCACATACAGGTTGATCAGCGGGTAGCGCTGGGAAAACTCGCTCAAGGCCGGCACGAGACGTTCGGTGCCGAACACGGGCGGCGCGGTGATACGCAGGCTGCCTTTGGGCGCTTCGCTGTGAATCTGCTCCGCCAGTAGCTCGGAGTCGGCCACCAGCCCCAGCACTTCCAGGCAGCGCTGATAATACTGCCCGCCAAATTCCGTAAGGCTCTGTTTGCGAGTGGTGCGTTTGAGCAAACTGACGCCCAGTCGGTGCTCCAGCGCACGCAGATGGTTACCGACCATGGTCGTCGACATCCCGCACTCGTGCGCGGCGGCGGTCATGCTGCCGGTCTCGACGACTTTCACATACACCGACATGGCCTGGAACAGATCCATTATCAAGTCCTGGTTTAAAGTAATTGTAGGAATTCGCAGTTTATCCAGCTGTGGTGGCTAACGATACTCAAACACCACAACGATGCACTGGAGCCCGCCCCATGACTGCCGCCTGCCTGATGAGTACCTATCAACCCTTGGCCCTGAGTTTCACACGCGGTTTGGGCACGCGTCTGTGGGACCAACAAGGTCGCGAGTACCTGGACGCGGTCGCGGGCGTGGCCGTGACCAATGTCGGCCATTCCCATCCCCGGCTGGTAACGGCCATCAGCGAGCAGGCCGGCCTGCTGTTGCACACCTCCAACCTCTACAGCATTGACTGGCAACAGCGTCTGGCCCTGCGCCTGACCCAACTGTCCGGGCTTGACCGCGCGTTCTTCAACAATTCAGGCGCTGAAGCCAATGAAGCAGCGCTGAAACTGGCACGCCTGCATGGCTGGAAAAAAGGCATTGAGCAGCCCTTGGTGGTGGTGATGGAGAACGCTTTCCACGGGCGCACGCTGGGCACCATGGCGGCCAGTGACGGGCCATCAGTGCGCCTTGGATTTCAACGTCTGCCGGGGGATTTTCTGAAGGTGGGTTTTGGTGATCTGGACGCATTGAAGCGCATCACCCAACAGTTGGGTACGCGCATCGCCGCCGTGCTGCTGGAGCCGATCCAGGGCGAAAGCGGTGTGTTACCGGCACCGCCCGGCTACCTGAAAGCCCTGCGTGATCATTGCACGCGTCACGGCTGGCTGATGATGCTTGATGAAATACAAACCGGCATTGGCCGTACCGGTGCCTGGTTCGCCTTTCAGCACGAGGGCATTGTCCCCGACGTGATGACCCTGGCCAAAGGGCTCGGCAACGGTATACCGATCGGCGCCTGCCTGGCCCGCGCCGGCGTCGCCGAACTGTTCACGCCAGGCAGCCATGGCAGTACGTTCGGTGGCAACCCGCTGGCGTGCCGCGTCGGCTGCACGGTGCTGGACATCATCGAAGAGCAGGGGCTGTTGCACAACGCTGCGCGGCAGGGCGAGCGCTTGCTCGATCGCTTGCGCATGGAACTCGATGGGCACCCGCAAGTGCGGGCGATTCGTGGCAAAGGCTTGATGATCGGGATTGAACTGGCCAGCCCTTATCGCGACCTTGCCCAACGTGCCGCCCAGGAGCACGGGCTGTTGATCAACGTCACGCGGGGCAAGATCATTCGCCTGTTGCCGCCGCTGACGTTGCACAGCAAGGAAGTGGAGATGATCGTACGAGCCATCACCCGACTGCTGGCTTGAAATGCAGCCAAATGTGGGAGGGGGCTTGCCCCCTCCCAGAGAGTTCTGCGCTGCTTTTCAGATTCCATTCAACCACTCCTGGTTCAGGGTCTCGGTATCCCCCAGGTACTCCAGCAACCACGCCATGGCCGGGGACAGTTTGTTCTGTGCCCAGGCCACGCAGGATGGGCTGGCCGGGAAGGGGCGGTGCAGTTGCAGCGCCACCAGTTCGCCGCGCTCGATCCACGGCAGCACCTGGTGCGCCGGGGCCATGCCGACGCACAAACCATCGCGCAGGCAATCGAGCGCCGAGGACCAGTTGGGCACCACCAGGCGGCGCTGGTTGTCCAGGGTCCAAGTGTCCCGTTTGGGCAGGTTGCGCGAGGTGTCGGTCATGCACAGGGAGGCAAAGGGGCGCAGTTGATCGTCACTGAGCAGGCCGCTGACCGTTGCCAGGGGATGCTTGGCGCTGACCACACACAGCCAGTTCAACAAGCCCATGTCACGAAAGCTGAAGTGGCTGGCCACCGGCACCGCGCTGGTGGCGCCGATCACAATGTCGGTGCGCTCGTCCGCCAGCGCATCCCACACACCGTTGTACACCTCGTACTCCAGCAGTAATTCCACTTCGGGGAACTGTCGATAGAAGTCCAGCACCAGTTGCCGACAGCGTTGCGGCTTGACGATGGAATCCACCGCCACCTTCAGCTGACCGCTCCAGCCATTGGCCACTTGCTGGCACAGGCGCCGGGTGCCGAGCATTTTTTTCATTACCCCGCGGGCTTCGTCGATAAACAGGCGGCCGGCGGGCGTCAGCTCCACGTCACGGTGGCGTCGTACAAACAGCGGCACCGCCAGCCACTCTTCCAACTGACGCACCGTATAGCTGATGGCCGACGGCACGCGATGCAGTTCCTGGGCGGCGGCGCTGAAACTGCCGTGGCGTGCGACGGCATCGACCACATCCAGGGAATATTCGGACCACATGGCAGCTGCCTTCAAAATTATTGATCAGACTGTCCAATTATTATCGCTTCACAGGAAAACTACCAGCTTCATAATGGGCGCCAGTCAGCAAATAGTTTGATGGCAGGTTCTACAAGGCTTCAATGAAAAACTCATTTGGTTTCACTTGGTATCTGGCGGGGCTGAGCATGCTCGGTTATCTCGCCATGGACATGTATTTGCCGGCGTTTGGCGCCATGGGCGAGCAGTTGCAGATTGGCGCCGGGGCCGTGGGCGCCAGCTTGAGCATTTTCCTTGCCGGTTTTGCGCTCGGGCAGCTGCTGTGGGGGCCATTGTCCGACCGGCTCGGGCGCAAGCCGGTCCTGCTCATGGGGTTGAGCCTGTTTGTGCTGGGGTGCCTGGGCATGTTCTGGGTGCAGACCGCGCCGCAGCTTTGGGCATTGCGCTTTATGCAGGCGATCGGCGTGTGCTCTGCGGCGGTGAGTTGGCAGGCCCTGGTGATTGATCGCTACCCGGCGGACAAGGCTCACCGCGTGTTCGCCAGCATCATGCCGCTGATGTCGCTGTCGCCGGCGTTGGCGCCGTTGTTGGGCGCGATGGTGTTGAATCATTTTGGCTGGCAGGCGATTTTTGGCGTGTTGCTGGGGGTGTCGCTGCTCCTGCTGTTGCCGACGGTGTTCCTGCGCAGCGCGCCGAAGCGTCAGACGCACCAACCCGTGCGCCTGGGCTATGCACAGCTGTTCACTTCACGGGTATTTACTGGCAACGTCATGATATTTGCCGCCTGCTCCGCCAGTTTCTTTGCCTGGCTGACCGCTTCGCCGTTCATCCTCGGTGGCATGGGCTACAGCCCGAGTGACATCGGCCTCAGTTACGTGGTGCCGACCCTGGCCTTTCTTGTCGGCGGCTACAGTTGCCGCAGCGCCTTGCAGCGCTTGCCGGGCAAGACCTTGCTTCCGTGGTTGCTTGCTTTCTATTGCCTGAGCATGGTGGCGTTGTACCTGGTTGCAACCCTGACAGTGCCGACCCTCACCACCTTGCTGATTCCGTTCTGCCTGATGGCGCTGTGCAACGGGGCCAGCTACCCGATCGTGGTGGCGAATGCGCTGATGCCGTTTTCGGAAAACTCCGGCAAGGCGGCGGCACTGCAAAACACTCTGCAACTGGGCCTTTGCTTCCTGGCCAGCTTGTTGGTGTCGTCAATGATCGAGCAACCGTTGTTGATCACGGTGATGGTGATGCTGGCGACCGCGCCGTTGGCGGTGTTGGGTTACTGGTTGGCGCGGCCGAAGGCGCAGTGCTCTGAGCTGGCAACTGATCTGAAGTGACAATGCGGTCGAAAATGTGGGAGGGGGCAAGCCCCCTCCCACATTTGGATTGAGTTTCTTCAGCTAGAACGTCACTTCCATGTTCAGCGTCGGCGTTGATGTACGGCTGCCCCGACCGCCGTCCACGCCGAACTTGTTATGCCAGTATTCATAGCCCACGCCGAGATACAGGTTCGGCTTGACGCTCTTGCCCGGCCGCACCGCCACCATCAATGCGGTGCGCATCAGGGCTTCCGGCGCGGTATCGCGGCCATGATAGTCCTCGCCTTTCTCCCCCACGTAATTGATGAATCCCTGGAATTTAGCCGCATGGCTGGCGATCTCGAACGGGCGCATCCAGGTCAGGTTGAGCATGTAGGTGTCGTCGAAGGTGTGGTTCGATTCCCTGGCGCCGGGAATCCCGGTGTGGTTCTTTTCCTTGTAGTACATCAGGCTCAGGTCCAGCACACCGACGGTGCCCCATTTCAACGTAGGGCCGATGACCAGAGCGCGTTTTTTCGCGCTGGCGAAGTTGTTGTTGCGGTTCGCATCGAAGCCCAGTGTCAGTGCGTAATCCTTGATCAGCCCGGTACCCTGCGGCATAGCCAATACCCGTGAAGCGTAGAGCTGATGGCGGTACACCGCGTACACCTCGCTGCCACCGCGGTCGGTGCCCTTGCGTGGGTCCTTGCTGTCGGACAGGAACACATCGAGATTCAGAAAATTGCTGCCGTATCGGTAGCCGCTGGCGTGGGTGAAGCTGTAGATGCGCTTGCTGAAGTCGTCGGGGTTGTTCGGGTTGGTGAAGTGTTGGCCGTAGCGAAAACCTACGCTGTTGTTCATCCATTCCACTGCGACAGCCTCCCCGCCGCCGAAGAGGGTCAATGCGACGGTTGCGCCTTGCAATGCCTTTTTCATTCTGTTGGGTCCTTTGGCGTTCTGGCTCGTGACGGCCGGATTGTTTTTGTAACGCCGCGGCAGGGTATCTTGTCTGAATGATTGTATACAACTCTATGGACATACAGTCTTAACATTGCATACAGTGAGCGCACAACAAAAACAGAGATCCCCTCACCATGACTATCCCGAAGGCGTCACCGCAGCGGCCCGAAGATGAAAATCTGGGCGTCGCCGCCAACATGGCTTACGGCCTGCAGCATGTGCTCACCATGTATGGCGGCATCGTTGCCGTACCGTTGATCGTCGGCCAGGCGGCCGGGTTGTCGCCAGCGGATATCGGCCTGTTGATCGCCGCGTCGTTGTTTGCCGGTGGCTTGGCCACGTTGCTGCAAACCCTTGGCCTGCCATTCTTCGGGTGCCAGTTGCCGCTGGTGCAGGGCGTGTCGTTCGCCGGTGTGGCGACCATGGTGGCGATCGTCGGCAGCGACGGGGCAGGGGGCGTGCCGGCGATTCTCGGCGCGGTGATGGCCGCGTCGTTCATCGGTTTGTTGATCACCCCGGTGTTCTCGCGCATTACCCAGTTTTTCCCGCCGCTGGTGACCGGTATCGTAATCACCACCATCGGCCTGACCCTGATGCCCGTGGCGGCGCGCTGGGCCATGGGCGGTAATAGCCGCGCGGCGGACTTCGGCAGCATGTCGAATATCGGCCTGGCTGCACTGACGCTGGTGCTGGTGTTGCTGCTGAGCAAAATCGGCAGCGCAGCCATCTCGCGCCTGTCGATTCTGCTGGCGATGGTAATCGGCACGGTAATCGCGGTGTTCCTGGGCATGGCCGACTTCTCCGGCGTGACCCAGGGGCCCATGTTCGGCTTTCCCACGCCGTTCCATTTCGGCATGCCGACCTTTCATGTGGCAGCGATCATTTCCATGTGCATCGTGGTGATGGTCACCCTGGTGGAAACCTCGGCGGACATTCTGGCAGTGGGTGAGATCATCGACACCAAGGTCGACTCCAAACGCCTCGGCAACGGCCTGCGCGCCGACATGCTGTCGAGCATGTTCGCGCCGATCTTCGGTTCATTCACGCAGAGTGCGTTCGCCCAGAACGTCGGCCTGGTGGCGGTTACCGGGGTGAAGAGCCGTTTTGTGGTGGCAACCGGCGGGGTGTTCCTGGTGGTGCTTGGCCTGCTGCCGTTCATGGGCCGGGTGATTGCCGCCGTGCCTACCTCGGTGCTCGGCGGCGCCGGCATTGTGTTGTTCGGCACGGTGGCGGCCAGCGGTATTCGCACCTTGTCCAAGGTGGATTACCGCAACAACATGAACCTGATCATCGTCGCCACGAGTATCGGTTTCGGCATGATTCCCATCGCCGCGCCCAGCTTCTACGACCAATTTCCCAACTGGTTCGCGACCATTTTCCATTCGGGCATCAGCTCGTCGGCGATCATGGCGATCTTGCTCAACCTGACGTTCAACCACTTCACCGCCGGTAACTCTGACCAGCAGTCGGTATTCGTGGCGGGGACGGAGCGCAGTTTGTGCTTTCGCGACGTGGCGGCGTTGCGCGATGGCGATTACTACCGGGGTGGCAAACTGTTCGATGCCGAGGGCAAGGAGATTCCACTGGTGGCGGATATGCCGAAGAGAACAGTGAAGGCTGAAACCAGCAAGGTCTAAATGTGGGAGGGGGCTTGCCCCCTCCCACATTGGAAATCAACTGGCTTTGAGTGCTGCGTGCCGTACTGAACATACTTCATCCAAGAACTTCACCACGGTCCCCATGCATGCCTGGCGTTCTTCTACGTGGGGCATGTGGCTGGAGTCTTCGAACAGCGCCCAGCGCACGTCCGGGATTTCGTCCAGGAAAGGCTTGACCACCAACGGCGTGGCCTCGTCGTGCCGACCGGAGATCACCAGGGTCGGCACGTTGATCGCAGGCAAGCGACCGATCACGTTCCAGTCCTTCAAGCTGCCGATCACATGGAACTCCGTCGGGCCGCTCATGGCGTGGTACACCGTCGGGTCGGCATCGACCTGGGCGAAGGTGCGTGCGACTTCTTCCGGCCACGGGTTGACCCGGCACACATGCTGGTCGTAGAAGATCCGCGAGGCGGCCTGGTATTCCGGGTCCTGGTAGGTTCCGGCGGCTTCATGCTTGAGCAAGGTTTCATGCACACCTTCGGGCAACAGCTTGCGCAGTCGATTGGCCTCGCTGACCCAGGTGCGCATGCACGTCGGTGAGTTGGCCGGGATAAAGGCACGCAGGCCCTTGGGCTGCAGAATCGCATGTTCGCTGCCGAGCATGCCGCCCCAGGATTGCCCGAGGATCGCGTAGTTGTCGCTGATGTGCAGGTGGTCGAGCAGGTTGTTCAACTCATTGAGGAACAGGTCGACGGTCCAGAACGATGCCGGTTTTTCCGGCAGATGCGTTGAGCGACCGTTGCCCAGCTGGTCGTAGTGAATCACCGCATGGCCGCTGGCGGCAACGTCCTTGAACGCGTCGACGTAATCGTGGGTGCAGCCGGGGCCGCCATGGATGATCACCAGCGGTGTGCGGCCTGTGGCCAGCTCACCGGTGATGCGATACCACGTCTGATAGGCGCCGAAGGGGGCGTAGCCTTCGCGGACTTTGTCGATGAATTCCATTTCGTACCCTGCTCTGAAAAAAGGATCAGGGCTACGATAGTCTGCACGCGACGTTTAGGTAACTAGCAAAACAGCTAGGTTTTGCGTAAGGGTCAATCGTCCAGCAACCGGTAGTGCGTAGCGCGCACCACCGCCTGCACGCGGTTCTTGGCGCCCAATTTGTGCATGGCCGACGCCAGGTGCAGGGTCACTACCGCCAGCGAGCGGGTCAATTGCGTGGCGATCTCGGCCGCGGTCAAGCCCTCGGCCGCCCATTTGAGGCACTCGCGCTCGCGTTTGGTCAGATGGATATGCGGGTAGGTGCGCAACGCTTTGTTGAACAAAGGATAAGCCGCCTCCTGTAACGCGTGGCCGATCACGCTGAAGTCCGACAAGGTGTGCTGCGCATCTTTCAATACCGTGCTCGCCTTGCCGGTGCGCAGCCCGGTCAATGAGGCGAAGCCACCGCGGGGCAGGTGGATCGGCACGCTGACGCCGCAGGTCAACTGTTGTTCGTGCAGGTAGGAACAAACGGGTGCATGGCAGGGGTCGATGATCGTTTGCAGTGCAGTCTCGGCTTTTGCCTCATACGACCAGACAAACGGCGATACGCTGCGCAAGGCCAGGTGTTGCACCGGATCAATCTGGTAGAACCCTTCGCTGCACCACAAGGCGTGCCAGTCGGTCGGTGTGTTGCGCAGTTGCAGCACCGAGGGCGTGATCAGCGCACCATTGAGGTCGATGGGCACCGGCGTGTAGTCGTACACCAGCGCATCGAAGCCCAATTGTTGGGCGAGGATAAATGTGTTGTCTATCTGCTCGTCCAGGCTCCTGCCCGGCATCAGACGACTATTGAAGGCAGTTAGCCTGGCCAGCATCCGTTCTGCTCCCGAATTCATTTGAATCTCGACTTGCTGCAAGTAGAATGCCACGCCCCGGCGAAGGACTGCCAGGCCAAACCTATAAGAAACGCTAGGTTATGGACGCGCGGCATCCTCGGTAGTGTTGACGTGACAAACGGCCACTACCTGCCAGGCCGATACAACACAAGGAATGTATGCATGTGGCGTGAAATTGCCCCCGACCAGCAGTACAACGTGCAAGTCGACGGCCATAATCTCGTGGTCTACAGCTTTGGCGAAGGCGATGAGGTGGTGCTGTGCCTCAACGGCGGGCCGGGCCTGCCGTGTGACTATTTGCGCGACGCCCATGGCTGGCTCAAAGAGCATAACCTGCGAGTGGTTGCATTCGACCAGCTTGGCACGGGCGCATCAGCCAGACCGAACGACGTTTCCCTGTGGGAAATCCGCCGTTATGTCGAAGAAGTCGAGACCGTGCGCCAGGCACTGGGCCTGGGCCCTGTGCATCTGCTCGGGCATTCCTGGGGCGGTTGGCTGGGCATCGAGTACGCCATCCATTACCCCGATGCGCTGAAAAGCTTGATTCTGGAAAACACGGTTGGCGATATTCCCCACCTGTCACGGGAACTTGAACGCCTGCGCGGCGCCCTTGGCAGCGAAACCGTGGCCATGATGCAGCGCCATGAAGCCACGGGCACGCTCGATCACCCGCAATATCAAGCCGCGATCACCTTGCTCAACTATCGCCACGTCTGCCGGCTGGACGAATGGCCGGAGCCGGTCAAACGCTCCCTCGGCGATTGGAACATGGGGCCTTACGAAACCATGCAAGGCCCAAACGAATTCCTCTATATCGGCAACCTCAAGGACTGGAACCGCATTCCTGAAATGGCCACGTTCAAGATGCCGATATTGATCACCACCGGCCAGCACGACGAACTCACGCCGGCCTGTGCCATGCGCATGAAGATGGCGGCCCCGCACGCCGAACTGCATGTATTTCCCAACAGCAGCCATATGCCGTTCTACGAAGAACCCCAGGCGTACTTTCCGGTGCTGCTGGACTTTCTCGCCCGTCACCGAGGCTGACGAATGAACCTGGCGCGTTACCGCTTCGTACTGTCCCGGCCCCTGCAATTGTTGCCGGTGCTGGTGGGCATCAGCCTGATCACCTTTGTGCTGGTGCGCTCGATCCCGGGCGATCCGGCGCGCGCGCTGCTGGGTTCGCGCAGCACGCCGGACGCGTTGCTGAAAATCCGCGCCCAGTACGGCCTCGATGAGCCGTTGTGGCTGCAATATTTCTACTTCCTGAAGAACCTGCTCAAGGGCGACCTCGGCCAATCGCTGCTGTACAAGGTCGACGCCCTCAAGCTGATCGTCACGCGCATTGAGCCGACGCTGGTGCTTGTGCTCGGCAGTGTGTTGCTGGCGCTGTTGATCGCGGTACCGCTGGCGACACTGGCGGCGCGCAATAAAGGCGGCTGGCCAGACAACCTGATCCGTATATTCACCACGGTCGGCCTGGGCATGCCGGCGTTCTGGCTGGGCCTGATGCTGATCCTGTTGCTGAGCGTGCAGTGGGGCCTGTTTCCGGTGTCCGGTTACGGTCGCACCTGGCTGGACAAGGCCCACCATATGGTCCTGCCGTGTCTGACCATTGCCCTGGCGCTGTCGGCAGTGCTGGTGCGTAATTTGCGCGCGAGCATGTTGGTGGAACTGCAGGCTGATCATGTCACCGCTGCACGGGCGCGGGGGCTGTCGGAAGCCGCCGTGTTCCGCCGCCATGTCGTGCCCAACTCGCTGGTGCCGGCCGTCAACCTGCTGGCTGTGAATATCGGCTGGCTGATCAGCGGCACGGTGGTCATCGAAAGCCTGTTCGCCATTCCCGGCATCGGCCAGTTGCTGGTGCGCGGTATTTTTACCCGCGACTACATGGTGGTACAGGGCGTGGCGATGGTGCTGGCGTGCGCGACGGTGGTGGTCAACTTCATCGCCGACGTGGTCACGGTGGCGCTCGACCCACGGGTGAAAATGCAATGAATAGCCGCCCATTGATAGCGCCCTGGCGTCTGCGCCTGCGCCTGGGTTTTCGCAACGGCCGGCTGACCGCTGCGTGGGGCCTGTTGATACTGCTCACGTGGTTGATCCTGGCGCTGTTCGCGCCGTGGATCGCGCCCTACGACCCGATTGCGCAGAACACCGATATGAGCCTGCTGGCGCCCGGCGCTGCGCACCTGTTCGGTACCGATAACTACGGCCGCGATGTGCTGTCGCGGGTGATCTGGGGCGCGCGCATCGACCTGCAACTGGCGATTGTCGGGGTGATCTTTCCGTTCATGATCGGCACCTTCATCGGTGCGGTCTCCGGTTATATCGGCGGGCGCCTGGACAGTGTGTGCATGCGCGTGATCGACGTGGTCCTGGCGTTCCCGTTTCTGGTGTTGATGCTGGCGATCATGGCCATTCTCGGGCCTGGACTGCAGAGCTTTTACATCGCCATGGCGTTGGTGGGCTGGGTGTCGTATGCGCGGTTGATCCGTTCACAGATCCTGGTGCTCAAGGAGAGCGACTTTGCCCTGGCCGCCAAGAGCCTGGGGTTTGGTCATGGGCGCATTCTGTTCCGGCATTTGCTGCCCAATGCGCTGTTTGGCTCGATCGTGTTTTCCATGTCCGACGCGGTGCTGGTGCTGCTCAACGGCGCTGCGGTGAGCTACCTGGGCCTGGGCGTGCAGCCACCGACCGCCGAATGGGGCACGATGGTCGCCGAGGGCCAGGCCTTTATCACCACCGCCTGGTGGATTTGCACCTTTCCGGGCGTGGCCATCGTGACCCTGGCCATGGGCTTCAGCCTGCTGGCCGATGGTGTGGCGCACGTCCTGGGGGATCGCTCATGAGCCTGCTGCAAGTGCGCGATCTCAGCGTGATTGCCGATAACGCCGGGCACGCGCTGACCCTGGTCGACCGCGTGTCCTTTGACCTGGCCGAGGGCGAAATCCTGGGGTTGGTCGGTGAAAGCGGTTCGGGCAAGACCCTGGCGTGTCGCGGCCTGATGCGCCTGTTGCCATCGCCCAACCTGCGCGTACAGGGCGGCACGGTACACCTGGCCGGCCAGGACCTGTTGCGCCTGGATGAAGCCGGCATGCGCGCCGTGCGTGGCGGGCAGTTGGGCATGATCTTCCAGAACCCCAGCAGTCACCTGGACCCGTTGATGCGTATCGGCGAGCAGATCGCCGAGGGCATCCGCCTGCATCAAGGCGCCTCGAAAAAAGACGCGCGCCTGCAAGCCATCGACGTGCTGCGCCAAGTGGGTATTCCCGACCCGAAAGCCCGTGTCGACAACTATCCCCATGAGTTTTCCGGCGGCATGCGCCAGCGCGCGATGATTGCAGTAGCCCTGGGGTGCAACCCGAAGGTGCTGATCGCCGACGAACCCACCACGGCCCTGGATGTGACGGTGCAGGCGCAAATCCTGCGCTTGTTGCTCGACCTTCGCGACAGGCGTGGCCTGTCGATCATCATGATCACCCACGACCTCGGCGTGGTGGCGCAAAGCTGCGACTCCATCGCGGTGATGTACGCCGGGCGCCTGTGCGAACACGCCAGCAAATACGAACTGCTGGCCCAGCCACGGCACCCGTACACTGCCGGCCTGATCGATTGTCAGCCGGCCCACAGCAGCGGCCATGCGTTGTTGCGCACCATCCCTGGCCAGCCGCCGCTGCTCGACGCATTGCCTGACGGTTGCCGCTTCAACCCCCGTTGCCCGCAGGTCGGCGCCCTGTGTACCGAACTGTTGCCGGAAGGCGCACGGGTTGCCTGTCACTATCCCTTGGGAGGGCGCCCATGAGCCTGTTGCAGATCAAGGACCTGGAGGTCCGCTTTACCGCATCCGGCAGTGGCCTGTTCGGGTTGAGCAAGCAGTGGGTGAGGGCGGTGAACGGGGTGTCGCTGAATCTGGCCGCCGGTGAAACCCTCGGGCTGGTGGGCGAGTCCGGCAGCGGTAAAAGCACGCTGGGCCGGGCGATTTTGCACCTCAACCCGATCAGCGCCGGGCAGGTGCTGTTTGAGGGTGTCGACATGGCTCAGGGCAGTGCTATCGATATTGCACGGTTGCGCCAGGAGACCGCGATGATCTTCCAGGACCCCTATGCCGCCCTGAACCCGCGTCACACCGTCGGCGAGACCCTTGCCGAAGTGTTGCGGGTGCAGCGCAAGGTCGCGCCGCACAACATCCGCGCCCGTGTCGATGAACTGCTTGAGCTGGTTGGCCTGCGCCCTGAACTGGCCTCGCGCAAACCCGGCTCCCTCAGTGGCGGCCAGTGCCAGCGCGTGGGGATCGCCCGGGCGCTGGCGGTGGAGCCGCGCCTGATCATCGCCGACGAATGCGTGGCGGCGCTGGACGTGTCGATCCAGGGCCAGATCATCAATCTGCTGCTGGAACTGCAACAGCGCATGAACCTG
Organism: Pseudomonas sp. 37 R 15; assembly: GCF_900004865.1. Taxonomy (NCBI): domain Bacteria; kingdom Pseudomonadati; phylum Pseudomonadota; class Gammaproteobacteria; order Pseudomonadales; family Pseudomonadaceae; genus Pseudomonas; species Pseudomonas sp. 37 R 15. Next base: position 36,378 of record NZ_CVTV01000023.1, read on the forward strand.
GCGATCCTGTTTATCGCCCATGACCTGGCCATCGTGCGTCGCCTGTGCGACCGCGTGGCGGTGATGTACCTGGGCAAGATCGTCGAGGAGGGGCCGGTGGAAGCGGTGTTCACTGCGCCGCGCCATCCTTATACGGCGGCGTTGATCGAGGCAATTCCGCAGATTGACCCCCATCATCCGTTGCCTGCGCAGCCGTTGCCCGGCGAACCACCAAGCCCGCTGAATTTGCCCACAGGTTGCGCGTTTCACCCGCGTTGCCGCTATGCCCAGGCCAGGTGTTCCGTAGTGTTGCCGCCCACCCATTCACTGCATGAGCATCGGTACAGTTGCGTGCTTGAACACCCTTTGACCCTTCCTGCCCATCATGAACAAGGAGTTATGACATGCAATCGCGCCATCTGAAATTGCTCGCCGCCGCCACGCTGACCGCCTGGTCCCTCACTGCCGGCCTGGCCCAGGCTGCCGGTGTACTGACCATCGGTTGCCGTGAAGACAGCACCACCTTTGACCCGATCAAAAGCGCGCAGAACCGCGATACCTGGGTTTTTGCCAACGTCTACGACACCCTGGTGCGGGTGGATAACCTGGGCACCAAAATGCAACCGGGCCTGGCGCAAAGCTGGGAGATTTCCAAGGACGGCCTGACCTACACCTTCAAGTTGCGCGACGCGAAGTTCTCCGACGGCTCGCCGATCACCGCTGGCGACGCGGCGTTCAGCCTGTTGCGCATCCGTGATAACAAGGCATCGCTGTGGAGCGACCCGTTCAGCCTGATCGACACCGCCAAGGCCAGCGATGCGAAAACGCTGGTGGTTACCCTGAAAACGCCGGCGGTAGCGTTTCTCTCGCAATTGGCGTCGCCAACGGTGTCGATCCTGTCGGAAAAAGCCATGACGACAATGGGCGAAGACGCCTACTCGGAAAACCCGGTGACGTCCGGCGCCTTCACCGTGGACGAGTGGCGCAAGGGCGACCGCGTGATCCTGAAGAAGAACCCGAACTTCTGGCAGGCCAGCAACGTCAGCCTGGACGGTGTGGAGTGGGTGTCGGTCACCGACGACAACACACGCATGCGCATGGTGCAGAACAACGAGCTGGACACGGCGATCTTCGTACCCTTCTCCCGCGTTGAGGAGCTGAAAAAAGACCCGAACGTGGTGGTCCATGCCGACCCGTCCACCCGCGAAGACCACCTGCTGATCAACCACGCTCACGGCCTGCTGGCCAAGCCAGAGGTGCGTGAAGCGCTGGACATGGCCATCGACAAACAATCGCTGGTGAAGACCGCCACTTACGGTCAAGGCACCGTGGCCTATTCCTACATCCCGAAAGGCTCGCTTTATCACTACGCCAATAACCTGCAGCGCCCGTACGACCCGACTGCCGCCAAGAAGCTGCTGGAGCAGGCCGGCGCCAAGGACTTGAAGCTCAACTACGTGGTCAACGCCGGCAATGAAGCGGACGAGCAGATTGCGGTGATCATCAAGGATCAACTGGCCAAGGTCGGCGTCACCGCCAACCTGCAAAAGGTCGACCCGACCCAGAGCTGGCAGATGCTGGTGGACGGTGAGTACGATATTTCGGTGATGTACTGGACCAACGACATCCTCGACCCGGACCAGAAGACCACCTTCGTGCTGGGCCACGACACCAACCAGAACTACATGACCCGTTACCAGAACGACAAGGTCAAGGCACTGGTGGCGCAAGCGCGCATCGAGGCCGACCCGGCCAAGCGTGAGCAGATGTACGTGGAATTGCAGAAACTGGCGAAACAGGATGTGAACTGGATCGATCTGTATTACAGCCCGTACATCAATATCTCACGCAAGAATGTGAGCAACTTCCTGCAGAACCCGCTGGGCCGCTTCACGCTCGAGGAAGTGGTGAAAAACTAAGGTCTACAGAACACCGCAATACAAAATGTGGGAGGGGGCTTGCCCCCTCCCACATTTGATCCAGGTCTTGTCAGGGGTTACTGCGCGTCAAATGCCTGCCCATTGATGCCCGCACTGTCCGGCCCCATCAGGTACAGGTACACCGGCATGATTTCTTCCGGCGCCGGTCTTTCCATCGGGTTTTCCCCTGGGTAGGCCTGGGCCCGCATGCTGGTGCGCGTACCGCCCGGGTTGATGCTGTTGGCGCGCACGGCGGCTACGTCTTCCAGTTCGTCGGCCAGGGTTTGCATCAAGCCTTCGGTGGCAAACTTCGACACACCATAAGCGCCCCAATACGCCCGGCCCTTGCGCCCGACGCTGCTGGAGGTGAACACCACCGACGCATCCCGGGACAGCTTGAGCAACGGCAGCAAGGTGCTGGTCAGCATGAACATCGCGTTGACGTTGACGTGCATCACCCGCATGAAGTTCTCGCCGGACAATTGCTCGATGGGTGTGCGCGGTCCGATGATCGAGGCGTTGTGCAGCAGGCCGTCGAGGTGGCCGAATGCCTTTTCGATCATCGCTGCCAACTCATCGTATTGATGGGGCAGGGCGGTCTCCAGGTTGAACGGGATCACCACCGGTTGCGGCTGGCCGGCGGCTTCGATCTCGTCATACACCTGGGCCAGGTTGGCTTCGGTCTTGCCCAGCAGCAGCACGGTGGCGCCGTGGGCGGCGTAGGTTTTCGCCGCGGCCGCGCCGATTCCGCGACCGGCGCCGGTGACCAGGATGACCCGGCCGTTGAGCAGTTCTGGAGGGGCAGAATAATCAAACATAAATAACCTCAAATTCGAAAATGCCGAAGATCCCCTGTGGGAGGGGGCTTGCCCCCGATAGCGGTGGATCAGTCAACAAATGCAGTGACTGACACACTGCAATCGGGGGCAAGCCCCCTCCCACATTGGATCTTCATCGATCAGTTAAATCAGCAACTGCACACCGCGTTATCCAGCACCTTGCGCAGTTCCAGCGGGTGATCCACCACCACATCCGCCCCCCAGTGACGAGGGTTGTCGTCCGGGTGGATGTAGCCGTAGGTGACCGCCGCCGTGCGCGTACCGGCATCGCGACCGGATTCGATATCACGCAAATCATCGCCCACGAACAACACGCTGGCCGGGTCGAGGTCGAGCATCTTGCACGCCAGGATCATCGGCTCCGGGTCCGGCTTGCTGTTCTTCACGTGGTCCGGGCAGATCAGCACGGCCGAGCGTTCGGCCAGGCCCAATTGCTGCATGATCGGCTCGGCAAAGCGCAGCGGCTTGTTGGTGACCACGCCCCAGATCAGCTTGGCTTTCTCGATGTCTTCCAGCAGTTCGGCCATACCGTCGAACAATTTGCTGTGCACCGCGCAATCCTTGAGGTAGCGCTCGAGGAACTCCTGGCGCAACGCTTCGAAACCTGGCGACTCCGGGTCCATCGAGAAGGTCACGGCGACCATCGCTTTCGCGCCACCGGAGATTTCATCGCGGATGTGCTGGTCGTTGACCGGCGGCAGGCCACGGTCGGCGCGCATGGCCTGGCAGATGGCGATAAAGTCCGGCGCGGTGTCCAGCAGGGTACCGTCCATGTCGAAGAGAACCGCTCGCAACTTCACAGGCTTACTCCTCGCGCAGGGTCTGGATCATGTAGTTGACGTCAACGTCGTTGGCCAGCTTGTAGTGCTTGGTCAGCGGGTTGTAGGTCAGGCCGATGATGTCCTTGACGGTCAGCCCGGCCTGGCGGCTCCACGCGCCCAGCTCGGACGGACGGATGAATTTCTTGAAGTCATGGGTGCCGCGTGGCAGCAGCTTCATGATGTATTCGGCGCCGATAATCGCGAACAGATAAGCCTTGGGGTTGCGGTTGATGGTGGAGAAGAACACCTGGCCGCCGGGCTTGACCATACGAAAGCAGGCGCGGATCACCGAAGACGGGTCCGGCACGTGTTCGAGCATTTCAAGGCACGTGACCACATCGAATTGCTCGGGCATTTCCTCGGCCAGGGCTTCGGCGGTGATCTGGCGGTATTCCACGCTTACGCCGGACTCCAGCTGGTGCAGCTGGGCCACGGCCAGCGGTGCTTCACCCATGTCGATGCCCATGACGGTGGCGCCGCGCTGGGCCATGGCTTCACTGAGGATGCCACCGCCGCAACCGACGTCCAGCACTTTTTTGCCGGCCAGGTTGACACGTTCGTCAATCCAGTTGACCCGCAGTGGGTTGATGTCGTGCAGCGGCTTGAACTCGCTCTCACGGTCCCACCAGCGGTGGGCCAGGGCTTCGAATTTGGCGATTTCGGCGTGGTCGACGTTGCTCATGGTGAATCCTCTGAATCTGATAAATCGGTTTATTCGCTGTGCCCGCTGATGCGTTGGCCCCAGGCAATGGCCGTGGCGGTCAACTGTGCTTCATCCATGCGGGTCAATCGTCGGTCGTCGAGCAACTGCTTGCCGGCGACCCAAAGGTGTTTCACGCAGTCGCGACCGGTCGCATAGATAAGCTGTGAGACCGGATCGTAGATCGGTTGTTGCGCCAGCCCCGAAAGGTCGAAGGCGACGATATCTGCGGCCTTGCCAACTTCCAGCGAACCGATCTGGCTGTCCAGGCCCATGGCCCGCGCGCCATTGAGGGTTGCCATGCGCAACGCGCGATGGGCATCCAGCGCGGTGGCCGAACCGGCGACGGCCTTGGCCAGCATGGCGGCCGTGCGGGTTTCGCCCAACAGGTCGAGGTCGTTGTTGCTGGCGGCGCCATCAGTGCCTATAGCCACATTGACGCCAGCCTGCCACAGGCGTTCAACCGGGCAGAAGCCGCTGGCCAGTTTCAGGTTCGATTCCGGGCAATGGATGACACTGGTGTTGCTTTCTACCAGCAAAGCCAGGTCATCCTCGCTGATTTGGGTCATATGAACGGCCTGGAAGCGCGGGCCCAGCAAGCCAAGGCGACCCAGACGGGCCAGTGGCCGCTCGCCAGTCTGTTCCACGGCTTGCTGCACTTCGAAGGCGGTTTCGTGCACGTGCATATGGATCGCGGCGTCCAGCTCTTCAGCGATGATCCGGATCTTTTCCAGGTTGTCATCGTTGACCGTATAAGGCGCGTGGGGGCCGAAGGTGATCTTGATGCGTGGATGATGCTTGAGGTCGCCGAACAGCTCGATGCCCTGGCGAATCGCCTCGTCGGCGTTGCTGGCGCCCGGGATCGGGAAGTCCAGGATCGGAATGGCGATCTGCGCGCGCATGCCGCTGTTGTGCACGCAATCGCTGGCGACCTTGGGGTAGAAATACATATCGGAGAAGCAGGTGATGCCGCCCTTGAGCTGCTCGGCGATGGCCAGGTCAGTGCCATCGCGCACGAAGGCTTCATCGACCCACTTGGCTTCTGCGGGCCAAATGTGTTTTTCCAGCCAGGTCATCAACGGCAGGTCATCGGCCAGGCCGCGAAACAGGCTCATCGCCGCATGTCCGTGGGCGTTGATCAGGCCCGGGCTGAGCAGCATGCCCGGCAGTTCGCGCACTTCGCTCGCCTCAAGCTTCAATGCCGCCGCCCGCGGCCCGATAAACACGATGCAGCCGTCGCGGATACCCAGGCCGTGCTCCTTGAGCACTACGCCGGCGGGTTCGACGGGTACCAGCCAGGTCGGCAGCAGTAATAAGTCGAGCGGGGCGGCAGTGGGCGTCATCGCAGGCTTCTTCCTGGGCAGCTATAAAAGAAGGGCGAAGTATACCCGAGCGTCCCGGCTGGCGGATCGCTATAATCGGCGGCTTTTGTTCATGAGTACGGGGTAAGGGATGCGCGACCGACTGTTGGCTGCGGAGAAGGTGAAGGCCATCGAGTGGCGTGATGGCGTGCTGCACCTGCTCGATCAGCGTGCGTTGCCGGCCCGGGAAAGCTGGGTGGCGTGCTCGACCGTCGACGAGGTGGTCGCCGCCATTCGCGCGAGGGTGGTGCGCGGCGCGTCGGCCATCGGGATCAGTGCGGCCTACGGCCTGGTGCTGGCTGCCCGCCAGCGCATTGCCGAAGGCGACGACTGGCAGGCGGCATGGGAAGAAGACTACGCATTGCTGGCCGATACCCGTCCCACCGCATCCAACCTGTTCTGGGCATTGAAGTGCATGCGCGACCGCCTCGACCGTCTCAGGCAGCACGCCGACCCGTTGGCGGTGCTGGAAGCCGAAGCCCTTGCGATTCATGAAAGCGACCGCGAAGCCAATGTGGTCATGGCCCAATTGGGCCTTGAGCGAATACGCAAGCATCAGGGCAATGCCCAGGCGATCCTGACCCATGGCAACGCCGGCGCTTTGGCCACCGGCGGTGTCGGCACGGCGCTCGGGGTGATTCACGCGGCGTTCCTGGAAGGCCTGGTCGAGCAGGTGTATGCCAATGAAACCCGTCCGTGGCTGCAAGGCTCGCGATTGACCGCGTGGGAACTGGCCGGCGCCGGCATTCCGGTCACGGTAAATGCCGATTCCGCCGGAGCGCATATCCTCAAGACCAAAGGCGTCACCTGGGTGGTGGTCGGCGCGGACTGCATCGCGGCCAATGGCGATGTGATCAGCACGATCGGTACCTATCAACTGGCCGTTTGCGCCATGCACCATGGCGTACGCTTCATGGTGGTGGCGCCGAGTTCGACCCTCGATCTGATGATGGCTACCGGCGATGATGTGGCCCTGGAAGAGCGTGATGTCGGTGAGTTGCTGGAGGTCAATGGCCAGCGGTTGGAGGCGCAGGCCTTTAATCCGGTGTTCGATGTAACGCCGGCTGATCTGATTGATGTGATCGTGACTGAAAAAGGCGTTGTGGAGCGGCCGGATACCGCCAAGCTGGCCAGGTTGATGTGCCGTAAGCGGCTGCATTGAGGGCTGTGGTGTCTGTGAAATAGCTATCGGGGGCAAGCCCCCTCCCACACTTGAATGGTGAACACGGTCAACATGTGGGAGGGGGCTTGCCCCCGATTGGCCCTCAAAGTCAATAAAAGTCCCGGATCCAGCCTCAAAAAACAGCACCACCCCACCTCTGAGCCCCTCTCGTCCCCCTCAAGCCTGTCATTCATCAAATTACTAGCCTCCATGCGCATCAGGGGGATAGGTGCGTGGCGGCGATTGTGATAACATCCGGCGGTTTCCAGGGCTGCCCCGAGGGGTGGTCCATAACGCGCAGATCCGTGTCATAACTCGTTGATTTGTCGTAAGTCGTTGTCAGGCACCGTGCCGGCAGCGGCGAGCTTTGTTCGTCCCGAATGGATGTAACGAAGTTTCACCCGAAAAAGGAATCAGGCTTCTCATGGGCGAACTGGCCAAAGAAATCCTCCCGGTCAATATCGAAGACGAGCTGAAACAGTCCTACCTCGACTACGCGATGAGCGTCATTGTCGGTCGGGCACTGCCTGATGCGCGCGACGGCTTGAAGCCCGTGCACCGGCGTGTGCTGTTCGCGATGAGCGAGCTGGGTAACGACTGGAACAAGCCGTACAAGAAATCTGCCCGTGTTGTCGGTGACGTGATCGGTAAGTATCACCCTCACGGCGACACTGCGGTGTACGACACCATCGTTCGGATGGCCCAGCCGTTTTCCCTGCGCTACCTGCTGGTAGACGGCCAGGGCAACTTCGGTTCGGTCGACGGCGACAACGCCGCGGCCATGCGATACACCGAAGTGCGCATGACCAAGCTGGCGCACGAGTTGCTGGCCGACCTGCATAAAGAAACCGTGGACTGGGTGCCGAACTACGACGGCACCGAAATGATCCCGGCCGTCATGCCCACCCGTATTCCCAACCTGCTGGTCAACGGTTCCAGCGGTATCGCCGTGGGCATGGCCACCAACATCCCGCCGCACAACCTCGGTGAAGTCATCGATGGTTGCCTGGCCCTCATCGACAATCCCGAGCTGACCGTCGATGAGCTGATGCAATACATCCCCGGCCCGGACTTCCCGACCGCCGCGATCATCAACGGTCGCGCCGGCATCATCGAAGCCTACCGCACCGGTCGCGGCCGCATTTACATGCGCGCCCGCTCGATCATCGAAGACATCGACAAGGTCGGTGGCCGCCAGCAGATCGTCATCACGGAACTCCCGTACCAGCTGAACAAAGCACGCCTGATCGAGAAGATCGCCGAGCTGGTTAAAGAGAAGAAGCTCGAAGGCATCACCGAGCTGCGCGACGAGTCCGACAAAGACGGTATGCGCGTGGTGATCGAGCTGCGTCGTGGCGAAGTGCCCGAGGTGATCCTCAACAACCTCTACGCCCAGACCCAGCTGCAAAGCGTGTTTGGTATCAACGTGGTTGCGCTGATCGATGGCCGTCCACGCATCCTGAACCTCAAGGATCTGCTGGAAGCCTTCGTACGTCACCGTCGCGAAGTGGTCACCCGGCGTACCGTATTCGAACTGCGCAAGGCCCGCGAGCGCGGCCACATCCTGGAAGGCCAGGCGGTTGCGCTGTCGAACATCGACCCGGTGATCGCGCTGATCAAGGCCTCCCCGACGCCGTCGGAAGCCAAGGAAGCCCTGATCAAGATGCCGTGGGAATCCAGCGCCGTCGTGGCCATGGTTGAACGCGCCGGCGCGGACTCCTGCCGCCCCGAGACCCTGGACCCGCAATACGGCCTGCGTGACGGCAAGTATTTCCTGTCGCCGGAACAGGCCCAGGCCATCCTGGAACTGCGCCTGCACCGCCTGACCGGTCTGGAGCACGAGAAGCTGCTGGCCGAGTACCAGGAGATCCTCAACCAGATTGGCGAGTTGATCCGCATCCTCAACAGCGCCGTACGCCTGATGGAAGTGATCCGCGAAGAACTCGAAGTGATCCGCGCCGAATACGGCGACGTGCGCCGCACCGAAATCCTCGATGCACGCCTCGATCTGACCCTGGGCGACATGATCCCGGAAGAAGAGCGCGTGGTGACCATCTCCCACGGTGGCTATGCCAAGACCCAGCCGCTGGCTGCGTACCAGGCTCAGCGTCGTGGCGGTAAAGGTAAATCGGCTACCGGCGTCAAGGATGAGGACTACATCGCTCACCTGCTGGTCGCCAACAGCCACACCACGCTGCTGCTGTTCTCCAGCAAGGGCAAGGTGTACTGGCTGAAAACCTACGAAATCCCGGAAGCCTCCCGTGCCGCCCGTGGTCGCCCACTGGTCAACCTGCTGCCGCTGGACAGTGATGAATACATCACCACCATGCTGCCGGTCGAGGACTACACCGAAGGTCACTTCATCTTCATGGCCACCGCCAAGGGCACCGTGAAGAAGACCCCGCTGGAATCCTTCAGCCGTCAACGCAGCGTGGGCCTGATCGCCCTGGAGCTGGATGAAGGCGACGTGCTGATCTCCGCCGCGATCACCGATGGCGAGCGTGAAGTCATGCTGTTCTCCGACGGCGGTAAAGTAACGCGCTTCAAGGAATCCGACGTTCGCGCCATGGGCCGTACCGCCCGCGGTGTGCGCGGCATGCGCCTGCCGGAAGGGCAGAAGCTGATCTCTATGTTGATTCCCGAGGAAGGCAGCCAGATCCTTACCGCTTCCGAGCGCGGCTACGGCAAGCGCACCGCCATCAGTGAGTTCCCGGAGTACAAGCGTGGCGGCCAAGGTGTGATCGCCATGGTCAGCAACGACCGCAACGGCCGTCTGGTCGGCGCAGTCCAGGTGCTCGATGGCGAGGAAATCATGCTGATTTCCGACCAGGGCACCCTGGTACGTACCCGCGTGGCGGAAGTCTCGAGCCTGGGCCGTAACACCCAGGGCGTGACCCTGATCAAGCTGGCCAAGGACGAAAAACTGGTCGGCCTGGAACGTGTGCAGGAGCCTTCGGAAGTTGAGGGCGAAGAGCTGGAAGATGAGGAGTTCGACGGCGAGGTGATCGCAGCCGGCGATGACAACGTCGACGAGCCAACCCTCGATGCTGCCGCAGACGAAGAAGAACCGCAGGAATAAGCGGACACACAGGGGGCGGATGAAGATTCGCCCCCTTGTTGTTTGTCCCCTTTGAAATATAACGCCGCCCCCTGTAGGAGCGAGCTTGCTCGCGAAAATCGCCAACGATGACGCGGGCTGCCTGATACGCCCTTGCGCTCTCGGGTTTTTCGCGAGCAAGAACTGGGCGTCTCCCTCGTTCCTACAGTGTGTGATTTGAGTCCCACCAGATCAGAGAGATTGGATGTGAGCAAGAGAGCCTATAACTTCTGTGCCGGTCCCGCGGCGCTTCCTGAAGCAGTCCTGCAGCGCGCGCAGGCTGAACTCCTCGACTGGCATGGAAAAGGCCTCTCCGTGATGGAAATGAGCCATCGCAGCGATGAGTTCGTGTCCATTGCCACCAAGGCCGAGCAGGATCTGCGCGACTTGCTGGACATTCCCTCCCACTACAAAGTGCTGTTTCTGCAGGGCGGCGCGAGCCAGCAGTTCGCCCAGATTGCGCTGAACCTGCTGCCTGAAGGCGGCACCGCTGACTATATCGACACCGGTATCTGGGGTCAGAAGGCCATTGAAGAAGCCTCCCGCTACGGTCATGTCAACGTGGCAGGCACCGCCAAGCCTTATGACTACTTCGCCATTCCTGGTCAGAACGAATGGAAGTTGTCCAAGGATGCGGCCTACGTGCACTACGTTGCCAACGAAACCATTGGCGGCCTGCAATTCGACTGGGTGCCGCAAGTGGGCGACGTCCCGCTGGTGTGCGACATGTCCTCGGACATCCTCTCGCGCCCGATCGACGTGTCCCGGTACGGCATGATCTACGCCGGTGCGCAGAAAAACATCGGCCCGAGCGGTATTCTGGTCAACATCATCCGCGAAGACCTGCTCGGCCGCGCCCGCTCGCTGTGCCCGACCATGCTCAACTACAAGGTCGCGGCCGATAATGGCTCGATGTACAACACCCCGCCGGCATTCGCCTGGTACCTGTCCGGCCTGGTGTTCGAATGGCTCAAGGAGCAGGGCGGCGTGGCGGCCATGGGCAAGCTCAACGAAGTGAAGAAGCGCACCCTCTACGACTTCATCGACGCCAGCGGCTTGTACAGCAACCCGATCAACCTCGCCAATCGCTCATGGATGAACGTGCCATTTCGCCTGGCCGACGACCGCCTGGACAAGCCGTTCCTGGCCGGCGCCGACGAGCGCGGCCTGCTGAACCTCAAGGGTCACCGTTCAGTCGGTGGCATGCGCGCCTCCATCTACAACGCTGTCGACATCCACGCCATCAACGCGCTGGTTGCCTACATGGCAGAGTTCGAAAAGGAACACGGCTAATGTCTGAGCAAGAACTCAAGGCCCTGCGGGTACGCATCGACAGCCTGGACGAGAAAGTTCTCGAGCTGATCAGCGAGCGCGCACGCTGCGCCCAGGAAGTGGCACGGGTGAAAATGGCGTCCCTGGCGGAAGGTGAAGTGCCGGTGTTCTACCGGCCCGAGCGAGAAGCCCAGGTGCTCAAGCGCGTGATGGAGCGTAACAAGGGCCCGCTGGGCAACGAAGAGATGGCGCGGTTGTTCCGTGAAATCATGTCCTCGTGCCTGGCGCTGGAACAGCCGCTGAAAGTAGCGTACCTCGGCCCGGAAGGCACTTTCACCCAAGCGGCGGCCATGAAGCATTTCGGCCACGCCGTGATCAGCAAGCCCATGGCTGCGATCGACGAAGTGTTCCGCGAAGTGGCGGCCGGCGCAGTGAATTTTGGCGTGGTGCCGGTGGAAAACTCCACCGAAGGCGCGGTCAACCACACGCTGGACAGCTTCCTGGAACACGACATGGTGATCTGTGGCGAGGTTGAGCTGCGCATCCACCATCACCTGTTGGTGGGCGAAAACACCAAGACCGACAGCATCAGCCGTATCTATTCCCACGCCCAGTCCCTGGCCCAGTGCCGCAAGTGGCTGGATGCGCATTACCCGAACGTCGAGCGCGTGGCAGTCTCCAGCAATGCCGAGGCGGCCAAGCGGGTCAAGGGCGAGTGGAACTCGGCAGCGATTGCTGGCGATATGGCGGCGGGCCTGTACGGGCTCACGCGCCTGGCCGAGAAAATCGAGGACCGTCCGGACAACTCCACGCGTTTCCTGATGATCGGTAGCCAGGAAGTGCCGCCCACCGGCGACGACAAGACTTCGATTATCGTCTCCATGAGCAACAAACCCGGCGCGCTGCACGAGCTGCTGGTGCCGTTCCACGACAACGGGATTGATCTGACGCGCATCGAGACGCGTCCTTCGCGCAGCGGTAAATGGACCTACGTGTTCTTTATCGACTTCATCGGGCATCACCGCGACCCACTGGTCAAAGGTGTGCTGGAGAAAATCAGCCAGGAGGCCGTGGCACTCAAGGTGCTGGGCTCTTACCCGAAAGCGGTTTTGTGAGGCTTTGACATGAGTGGCAACTTCCTCGCCCTGGCGCAGCCGGGCGTGCAACAACTCTCGCCTTACGTCCCAGGCAAGCCTGTGGACGAGTTGGCACGTGAGTTGAATCTGGATCCGTCCAAAATCGTCAAGTTGGCGAGTAACGAGAACCCGCTGGGTCCTGGCCCTAAAGTGCTGGCGGCGATTCGCGATGAGTTGGCTGAGCTGACCCGTTATCCCGACGGCAACGGCTTTGCCCTCAAGTCCCTGCTGGCAGGAAAATGCCGGGTAGAGCTCAATCAGGTGACCCTGGGCAACGGCTCCAACGACATCCTCGAGCTGGTCGGCCGGGCCTATCTGGCGCCGGGCCTGAATGCGGTGTTTAGTGAGCATGCATTTGCGGTCTACCCGATCGTCACCCAGGCCGTAGGTGCCGATGCGCGGGTTATCCCGGCAAAAGACTGGGGGCACGATTTGCCGGCGATGTTGGCCGCCATCGATGCGCAAACCCGCGTGGTGTTTATCGCCAACCCGAATAACCCGACGGGCACCTGGTTCGATGAGCAGGCCTTGAACGAATTCCTGCAGGACGTGCCCGAGCACGTCCTCGTGGTGCTGGATGAGGCTTATATCGAGTACGCCGAAGGCAGCGACCTGCCGGATGGCCTGGACTTCCTGGCGGCCTATCCGAACCTGCTGGTGTCGCGCACGTTCTCCAAGGCCTACGGCCTGGCGTCGCTGCGGGTTGGCTATGGCTTGTCCACAGCGGTAGTCGCCGATGTGCTCAACCGCGTGCGCCAACCGTTCAACGTCAACAGTCTGGCCCTGGCGGCGGCCTGCGCGGCATTGAATGACGCCGATTACCTGGAAGAAAGCCGTCGCCTCAACGAGCGCGGCATGCAGCAATTGCAGGACGGTTTTCGCGAGTTGGGCCTGGGCTGGATTGCGTCCAGGGGCAACTTTATCTGTGTCGACCTCGGACAGGTAGCCGCCCCGGTCTTCCAGGGGTTGCTGCGCGAAGGCGTGATCGTGCGCCCGGTGGCCAATTACGGCATGCCAAACCACCTGCGCGTCACCATCGGTTTGCCGGCGGAGAACAGCCGCTTCCTGGAGGCGTTGGCCAAGGTTCTGGCCCGTGGTTGATGTCACTGCATTGCAACCTGCTGTGCCTATGATCGGTCGCCTGGTGGTGGTCGGTCTTGGGTTGATCGGTGGATCCTTCGCCAAAGGCCTGCGCGAGAGCGACCTGTGCGGCGAAGTGGTCGGCGTGGACCTGGACCCGCAATCGCGCAAGCTGGCGGTGGAGCTTGGGGTGGTGGATCGCTGCGAGGCGGACCTGGCCATCGCTTGCCAGGGCGCCGATGTGATCCAGCTGGCCGTGCCGATCCTGGCGATGGAAAAGCTATTGGTGATCCTGGCCGGCCTGGATTTGGGCGGCGCGATTCTCACGGATGTCGGCAGCGCCAAGGGTAACGTGGTGCGCGCCGCACAACTGGCGTTTGGTGAAATGCCGCCGCGTTTCGTGCCGGGCCATCCGATTGCCGGTTCCGAGCAGAGTGGGGTGGAAGCATCCAATGCGCAGCTGTTTCGGCGGCACAAAGTGATCCTGACTCCGCTTGAACAGACCGATCCTGCGGCCTTGGCCGTGGTAGACCGGTTATGGCGCGAGCTGGGGGCGGATGTGGAGCATATGCAGGTCGAGCGTCACGACGAAGTGCTGGCGGCGACCAGCCATCTGCCGCATCTGTTGGCATTCGGCCTGGTGGATTCGTTGGCCAAGCGCAACGAAAACCTGGAGATTTTCCGCTATGCCGCCGGTGGCTTTCGCGACTTCACGCGAATTGCCGGCAGTGACCCGGTGATGTGGCACGACATCTTCCTCGCCAACCGTGAAGCGGTGTTGCGTACCCTGGATACTTTCCGCAGCGACCTCGACGCCCTGCGCGACGCGGTGGATGCGGGCGATGGCCATCAACTATTGGGCGTGTTCACCCGTGCGCGGGTGGCGCGTGAACACTTCAGCAAGATCCTGGCGCGCCGCGCCTATGTGGAAACCGCAGTGAATGCCGAAGAACTGACCTTCATCGCCCGTCCCGGTGGCCGCTTGAGCGGGCGCATTCGGGTGCCGGGTGACAAGTCGATCTCCCATCGCTCGATCATGCTGGGCTCATTGGCTGAGGGCGTGACCGAAGTGGAAGGCTTCCTTGAAGGTGAGGACGCCTTGGCGACCTTGCAGGCGTTTCGCGACATGGGCGTGGTGATTGAAGGGCCGCACCACGGTCGAGTGACGATTCATGGCGTGGGCCTGCATGGCCTGAAACCGGCGCCGGGGCCGATCTACCTGGGCAATTCCGGTACGTCCATGCGCCTGTTGTCCGGGTTGCTGGCGGCGCAGCGCTTCGACAGCGTGCTGACGGGCGACGCCTCGCTGTCCAGGCGCCCGATGAGCCGCGTGGCCAAGCCGTTGCGAGACATGGGTGCAGTGATCGAGACCGGGCCGCAAGGCTGCCCGCCGCTGACCATACACGGTGGCCAGGCACTCAAAGGCATCAATTATGTACTGCCGATGGCCAGTGCCCAGGTGAAATCCTGTGTGTTGCTGGCCGGACTGTATGCCGAAGGCAGAACCGCAGTGACCGAGCCTGCACCGACCCGCGACCACACCGAGCGTATGTTGCGCGGTTTTGGTTACCCGGTGGTGGTGGAGGGCGCGACAGCGTCGGTCGAGTCCGGGCATGCGTTGACCGCTACCCATATAGAAGTGCCGGGGGATATTTCCTCCTCGGCATTTTTCCTGGTAGCGGCCACGATTGCCGAGGGTTCCGAGTTGTTGCTCGAACATGTCGGTATCAATCCGACGCGCACCGGGGTGATCGATATTCTGCGCCTGATGGGCGCGGACATTACCGTTGAAAACACACGTGAAGTGGGTGGCGAACCGGTTGCCGACTTGCGTGTACGCGCCGCTGGGCTCAAAGGCATCGAGATTCCCGAAGCGCTGGTGCCGCTGGCGATCGATGAATTTCCCGTACTGTTCGTAGCCGCCGCCTGCGCCGAGGGGCGCACAGTGTTGCGCGGTGCCGAGGAGCTGCGGGTGAAGGAGTCCGATCGTATCCAGGTCATGGCCGACGGTCTGTTGGCGCTGGGTGTGAAGTGTGAACCGACACCTGATGGGATTATCATTGACGGCAGCCCGATAGGCGGCGGCGACGTGCAGGCCCATGGCGATCACCGGATCGCCATGGCCTTCAGCGTGGCGTCGTTGCGAGCGGTGGCGCCGATCCGTATCCGCGATTGCGCCAACGTCGCTACATCTTTTCCGAACTTTCTTACACTGTGTGCCCATGTCGGCATGCGTGTAGCCCAAGAGGCTCAATTGTGAATATCAAAGCTGCGGTGATTACCATCGACGGGCCAAGCGGCTCGGGCAAGGGCACGATCGCCGGCATCCTGGCCAAGCGCCTCGGCTGGTGCCTGCTCGATTCCGGCGCGCTGTATCGCCTGCTGGCGTTCGCCGCGCGCAACCATGGCGTCGACCTGACCAACGAGGAATCCCTCACGTTGCTGGCGGCGCACCTTGACGTGCAGTTCGTCGGCGCGACGGAAGGTCATCCCCAGCGCATCATCCTTGAAGGCGACGATGTGACCGACGACCTGCGTAACGAACAAGTCGGTTCCTGGGCCTCCCAGGTTGCCGCGCTGCCCGCCGTACGTGACGCATTGCTGCAGCGCCAGCGCGCGTTTCAGGAGCCGCCGGGCTTGGTGGCCGACGGCCGTGACATGGGCACGGTGGTCTTTCCCGAGGCGCCGCTGAAGATTTTCCTGACCGCCAGCGCCGAGGAACGTGCTCGCCGCCGTTACTTGCAGTTGAAGGGCAAAGTCGATGGTGTTAGTCTGTCGAGTCTGCTAGATGAGATCCGTGCACGCGATGAGCGTGATACCCAGCGTGCGGTAGCCCCGCTCAAGCCGGCGGCTGACGCCATACAGCTGGATTCCACGGAGTTGTCCATCGAGCAGGTGCTGGAACGCATCATGAGCGAGATCGCCATTCGCGATATCGCCGGGTGACCAAGAAGGCCGCAGGGGACCAGTCATAGTCCTGTGGTGCTTCTTCTAATTGAAACTGACCCATACCGTCTGGGGTGTGGAGATGGGCGTATTCTTCGCCCTTATCAACAGGAATTAAAATGAGCGAAAGCTTTGCGGAACTCTTTGAAGAAAGCCTAAAAACCCTGAACCTTCAGGCAGGCTCCATCATCACCGGTGTTATCGTTGATATCGATTACCAAGCTCGCTGGGTAACCGTTCACGCTGGTCTGAAGTCTGAAGCTCTGATCCCGCTGGAACAGTTCTACAACGATGCTGGTGATCTGACAATCAATGTCGGTGACGAAGTTCACGTTGCTCTGGACTCGGTTGAAGACGGTTTCGGTGAAACCAAGCTGTCCCGTGAAAAAGCCAAGCGCGCTGAATGCTGGATTGTTCTCGAAGCAGCCTTCGCAGCTGAAGAAGTGGTCAAGGGCGTTATCAACGGTAAGGTTAAAGGCGGCTTCACTGTCGACGTTAACGGCATCCGTGCGTTCCTGCCAGGTTCTTTGGTCGACGTTCGTCCTGTGCGCGACACCACGCACCTGGAAGGCAAAGAACTCGAATTCAAGGTCATCAAGCTCGACCAGAAACGCAACAACGTTGTCGTTTCCCGTCGCAGCGTCCTGGAAGCAGAGAACTCCGCCGAGCGTGAAGCTCTGCTGGAATCCCTGCAGGAAGGCCAACAAGTCAAAGGTATCGTCAAGAACCTCACCGATTACGGCGCATTCGTCGATCTGGGTGGCGTCGATGGCTTGCTGCACATTACCGACATGGCTTGGAAGCGTATCAAGCATCCTTCGGAAATCGTCAACGTTGGCGACGAGATCGATGTCAAAGTTCTGAAATACGATCGCGAGCGCAACCGTGTTTCCCTGGGCCTGAAGCAACTGGGTGAAGATCCATGGGTCGCTATCAAAGCCCGTTACCCAGAAAGCACCCGCGTGACCGCGCGTGTTACCAACCTGACCGACTACGGCTGCTTCGCTGAGCTGGAAGAAGGCGTTGAAGGCCTGGTACACGTTTCCGAAATGGACTGGACCAACAAGAACATCCACCCTTCGAAAGTCGTACAAGTCGGCGACGAAGTGGAAGTTATGGTTCTGGACATCGACGAAGAGCGTCGTCGTATCTCCCTGGGCATCAAGCAGTGCAAATCTAACCCATGGGAAGATTTCTCTGGCCAGTTCAACAAGGGCGATAAAATCTCCGGCACCATCAAGTCGATCACCGATTTCGGTATCTTCATTGGTCTGGACGGCGGCATCGACGGCCTGGTTCACCTGTCCGACATCTCCTGGAACGAAGTTGGCGAAGAAGCTGTTCGTCGTTTCAAGAAGGGCGACGAGCTGGACACCGTTATCCTGTCGGTTGACCCAGAGCGCGAGCGCATCTCCCTGGGCATCAAGCAACTGGAAAGCGATCCGTTCTCCGAGTACGTACAAGAGAACGACAAAGGCGCCATCGTTAAAGGTACAGTGAAAGAAGTTGACGCCAAAGGCGCCATCATCACTCTGGCCGACGATATCGAAGCGACTCTGAAAGCCTCCGAAATCAGCCGTGACCGCGTTGAAGACGCGCGCAACGTTCTGAAAGAAGGCCAGGAAGTAGAAGCCAAGATCATCAGCGTTGACCGCAAGAGCCGCGTAATCCAACT
Source organism: Pseudomonas sp. 37 R 15 (assembly GCF_900004865.1). NCBI lineage: Bacteria > Pseudomonadati > Pseudomonadota > Gammaproteobacteria > Pseudomonadales > Pseudomonadaceae > Pseudomonas > Pseudomonas sp. 37 R 15. The sequence goes on from NZ_CVTV01000023.1 coordinate 54,365, forward strand.
CTCCATCAAGTCGAAAGATGAAGTGGAAGAGAAAGAAGCTATCCAGAGCCTGAAATCCGCTCCGGAAGCTGCAACTGGCGAGACCACCATGGCCTCCCTGCTGCGCGAAGCAATGGCTAAGCAGAACTAAGTTCTGTAAGGCTGTAAAAAAGGGCGACTTCGGTCGCCCTTTTTTGTGCCTGTTGGTTCAGTCTGATGAGACTGGCAGCTCGTAATCCAGTGGCGCAAGTCACGGCCGAAATAACGCCTGACTCATAGAGGCTGCGCTTCAGTGAGTGGCACTAGCACCCGTACGTGAAAGATAGGCTTTATTCGCGAGCCGATTTTTCACGAAAAACGAAATACTTGCATGTGAAAAACCCAAAAAAAGCGACAACTATGATTGCGAAGATTTGAACAAATTGATGAGGGTAAAGTAACTTGTCGACAAGGATATACAGAAGCAAAAAGTTTATGAGGTACCCGGTTAAGTGCATCTGGATGTATCGTATCAAGGCACCTCGATTCTTTTTCTGAGAAAACGTCCACTTGTAATTGAACGTATAACTGGTGAGAACACCTATTATATAAATTAACGTCATCGCCAGCTTTTCACCGCTTCCGCAATACACAAGCAATAAGTAGCCCGCGTAAAGCAAGGCATTATTAGTCAGGCCGACAACCCCATAACGTATCAGTTGTAAAAAAGCGGGTGAGGCAAAAAAACTCATTCTGGCCTTCATTCTTTTTCGAAGCGCAAGGTAGATCGAGAGGTTTGCGTGTGTGTGCCAACTGTGTCATCAGATAAATCGTAGGTTTTCCGTCCTACAATATACAGGGGGCGGTTCTTGGTCTGGTCAAATGTTTTGCCGACGTATATGCCAACAATGCCCTGGATTGAAATGACGATGCCACCAATAAAGAATGTAGAAACCATAAGGCTGGTCCAGCCCTGTACCACGGCTCCGTGTAGCATCGTGGTGAACATGAGGTACGCCCCAAAGATAAACGCCAGTGCTGCCATGGTGAAACCTAACTTCACTGCAAGCCGAAGTGGTTTGTCTGAATAGGCAATTATTGTCTCCATCGCCAGGTTCCAGAGCTTTGAAAACGTATAGGTGCTTTTTCCATCCAGGCGTTCTGCGTGCGAGATTTCAATCCCTGTGCTTGAGAAACCTGTCCAATGAACGAGTGCACCAAAAAAGCGAAGTTGCTCGCGCATTTGGCAGAGGTTATCGACTACTTTTCGCGAAATAATACGAAAGTTTCCGCTGTCGCCATTATATTCAAAGTCGGCTAAATAGCTGAACGTCTTGTAGAACAGCCAAGAGGTTGCTCTCTTAAGTAGCGGATCACTTCTTTTTCCTCTCAAGGCTAAAACGATATCGTAACCTTCTTGCGCCTTGGCATAGAGGCGAGGAATCTCTTCAGGGCGATCCTGAAGGTCGCAATCCATCACAACGACCCATTGGCCTCGGCAAGCATCCAAGCCTGCGGTGATTCCATAGTGCTGGCCAAAGTTTCGACTCAACTGGATGCCACGTACTCTTGGGTCCGCCTCGGCGAGGCGCTCTATAATTTGCCACGAGCGATCACCCCCGCAGTCTTCTATCAATACGATTTCGAAATCGGATGAGATTTCCTCGAGGGCGGATTTCAGGCGTGAGTAAAGCTCCTCAAGTGAGTTTTCGGCTTTGTAAACTGGAACGATCACCGAGATATGAGGTGATGTCAATTTTGCTGGCATAATATTTTTATCTTGTTGGTGTGTGGGATAGACGAATTGTTACCAAAATTTCGCATTGAAAAAAAGCTCTTGTTTATAAAAGAATATTCCAAAAAGCGCGTGTAAGAAAAACAACATCAGACAGAGTGAATACTTTACTTTGTCTACGGTGCGAATCGTCAGGTGATGTCTGTTTTTAACTAGAAATGCGACAGAGAACAGGAAGACCAGATAGAGCCCCATTTGTCCGCTCCACCAGAAGTTTCCATCGTACATTCTTGATCCGCTTTCTGCGAAGAAGTAGGTCAGCACCAAGCCCATCAAAAGGCAGCAGCAGGAAAAAACGACAGCTTTGTCTTGTATGAAGTCTCTCGGGTAGCATAAAAAGGCCAGCAGCGGGAACGCTATCGATAAAATCAGCTTCGGAAATAGAAAGTCTGAATAATGAGCCATGGTCTCAAAGGGTAGAACAACAATATGGCTTTCAGTAGCGCCGGTGGCTTGTGAAAGGTCTTGGAAGAAAAACGTTTGAAAAAACTGCAGGCCTAGCAAAGCGATGATGGGGAGAAAAAATGCGAGATAGATATACTTGTTCATGAGTGCTGATTTGAGCCGGTGGGTGATCAGCAGGAAAAGCACAAAGGCGGGGAGCACGATCATCAAGAAATTAGGCTTTGAAATCCCACTGAGGAACAAAGCGAACGCGAGTGCGAGTCCGTTGGAGAGATTGTTGTGCTGCGGGCTGTCTACAGACTTGAGTGCATAGCAGAACGCCAGGAGGGATAGAGGCTTCAGCAGCAGCATGGTAGGGCTGTGATAAATGCTTATTCCTATGTAGCCGAAGTAAAGGTGCTGATCAATAGCGAAGAAGAGTTGTAAGGGCGTTATGACAAGCAAGCAGACTGAGAGAAATACAGCGATCAACGCGGACGTGTGAGCTTTTAAAATATTGTAATTTAAAATAGCAAGGAAGAAGATTGAAAGCACTATGACCAGTGTTGACGCCTGGGGGTAACTGATGGCGAGTGCTTTTTTGGAAAGTATCGTGAGCACGTGATACAGCGGGTGAGGCAATATTAATTTCTGACCATTCTCCATGTCGCTTGCCCACTTTAAGTGAGTGACATAGTCGAACGCGTTTGTAGAGAGAGTGCTGATAAGAGGCTCAAATAGAATAATGCAAATTCCCAGAAGTATCCCATAGGCCACTAAGTTCGTAAGGCGCTTTGACTGAGGTGTGTCGGCTGTCGTGCTAGTGTGCACCCTGCTGTTTTTTTTAATTGGTTTAGCAGGTTTAAATAACGTCATTGCTGCTGCATCCCTTTGGCTTTCGTTGTGAACATGCGGACCGAATTAACTTAAGGTAATTATACCTGCTGAGCGATGATGATGCGCTTTTTGCAGGCTTCTCATCGTATGGGCTTGCGCCCCGATAGCGTCAGCGCCGTCGCCGCGCTCGGCTTTCGAAGGTTACGGGATGTCCGTGCATGCATGGGCGGTCTCGATTCGCAAGTGACGTGGCTTACAGCTGTCTGGAGAGTCATCCGGAGGTGGGCTTGATCTAGCCATCGGGACATGTAGTCGTGAAGTGCGCATGCCCCTTTGCGGAACGGGCGTTTCGAGACGTGGTTGAATGATGTAGAGAGGGCGACCATTGAAAGGCTGCTTGCTGCCGGTTCTGAAATCAAGTGAATCAAAAACCAAGAACTAACGCGTACGTCTCAAGGTCACAAGTGGCTATAGTCTTGATTGCTCCACATTGCTGATTCAATAAGGGGATGAATGAACAGGTTTATCATAGTGCTGGCAGTGCTGACGCTTGCAGGCTGCTCCGCTACCAGCGCCAAGACTCATGCAACGCGGGGCGGCAGCGGTATTGAGATCGACTGCTCGGGTCTGGGAAATAAATGGGAGAAGTGCGATGCGCGTGCGATGCGTGAGTGCAAAGCGCGGGGTTACAAGGTCATCGCCCGGTCCAGTGAAGCCAAGGATGACGCCGAAGACTATCCGTTCGGCTGGAACCCGGCTGGCGCGCTTACGCGCACGATGTTGGTGATCTGTAATTGATGATTTGGGTGTTTACGGCTGTCTTGGAGTAGGCGCGCAGATAAGTTAGTACATGGGCTGTTCAAAATCCTCAGGTCATGCTAAAACCTTCGAAGCGATTTTCCTAGCTGCTTGAAAAAGAAGGGAAAAATATGACGAAGTCGGAGTTGATCGAACGAATTGTCACCCATCAAGGGCTGCTCTCATCCAAGGATGTCGAGTTGGCTATCAAGACTATGCTTGAGCAAATGTCCCAATGCCTGGCCACCGGAGATCGTATAGAAATCCGCGGCTTCGGTAGCTTTTCGCTGCATTACCGTGCACCGCGAGTAGGGCGTAACCCCAAGACTGGCCAGTCCGTCAGTCTCGATGGGAAGTTCGTACCTCATTTCAAACCCGGTAAAGAGTTACGCGATCGGGTAAATGAAGATGAGGAAGAGGGCATCTGATTGTTTGCCAGGAGTATGTTATGCGTCAGTTCAAGCGTATTTTTACTGTCATCATTGCTTCAATCGTTGCTCTCGCAATTGTAGGCTTCGTGCTTGAGAACCAACAGTCAGCCTCGCTTTCGTTCTTGGGGTGGTCCTCCGCCACACTGCCTGTTTCAGTATTCGTTACGTTGGCACTGATAATCGGAATGCTACTGGGCCCAGTGCTGTTCCTGCTTTTCAAGCCTAGGCAGAGCCGAGGAAAGATACCTGCAGCGTGACCTGGATCCAGGTAGTTCAGGTGGACAAGATTGCCGGTGACGAGGGGTGCCGTTTGTCGGATCAATCTGATCGTTTTTCGCGTCGAATACGCTGATGTACATCCTATAAATGAATATCAGGATTTAAAACCGCAGCTTTTTCTGGCAGCAGCTACGGGTCGAATCTATTTTTAATTAATGATAATGACAGTGTTTAAGGGGGAATGGCTGCGCATTGCTAGCTCTGCGGAAGTATCCTACGCGTAGGTGGGAAGCGTCTCATTGACTTGTCAAGTCTTGCAATGTAGCGAAGAGATGGCAAAATGCAACATATTCTCGAGAACAGTCATTTTGTGCGCTCAAGGCCAGGCAGCGAAGCTGGGCTTCGTTGGGCGGTTGATGGAAAAATCACGCAAGATAGTCTGCATAACGAGCCCGCAGTTTCTCATTGAAGGCAGGTTTTTGTTGTGAGTAGTAGCTTCCGCGCCCCCCCTGTGCCCTCGACGGGTGAAGTCGACCTCTTTGCGTTATCTCAAATCGTCTGGCGTCAGAAAAAAATAGTCCTGATCACCACTGCTGGCGTGGCGCTGCTCGCAGCGGCGTATGCATTCCTGGCGACTCCTGAATATCAGGTGAGCAGTGTACTAAGGCCTGCCGCGATCAATGAGTTGGACGCCTTAAATCGTTCGGAAGTTTATAAGTTGCCACCGAGTGAAGCGCTTCTGAAAGTTGGAGCTTCCCTTGAATCTTATGAAACCCGATTGAATTTTTTCAGAGCCAATCAGCAGCTCTTTAGCGAGTTTGAGCGTCCAGGGCGTACCCTTGAGCAGAGTTTTGAAGAGTTCAATCGTAATTCGATCAGTTTGATAGTGCCTGACTTGAAGAAAGCTGAGTCACTGAGTGCCTATATCAAACTCGAAATGAATTACCCGCAGGGCGTCGATGGTGTAAAGATTCTGAACGATTTCGTTCAGTATGCGATTGCCAGCGAGCGCAAGCAGATAGCGGCCGATATGGATGTTATTGTCAAAAACCGAATCAACGAAATTACGGGTAAGTTTAACGCTGCGCGAGCAAGTTATGAAACCGACAAGGAAGCGAAGATAGCTTCATTGCTCGAGGCCGACAATCTGAAGCGCGCACAGCTGTTGGACGAATTGAAGGCGCTGCGTGCCCAGTTGAAAACGTTGCGTACCGATCGCATGTCGCAATTGGCTGAGGCTATCGGCATCGCTAAATCACTGGGCATTAACAAACCGACGACACCTTCTTCGTTGGGAGACGCTGAACGTGCAAGCTCAAACAGCGTGATGCGTACGGAAGTGAACAACCAGCAGATACCTCTTTATTTCATGGGGGTAGAGGCGCTCGAGGCCGAAAAGCGAGCACTCAATCAACGAAACTCGGACGACTTCGCTGAGGCGCGTATTGCCCAAATCGCCAAAGAACTGCAGCTGCTTCAATCCAATCGTCAAGTTGAAGTACTCAATCGCCGAGAAAACGAAGACATTTTTCTAGCCGGGGTTGAGCCGCTGAGGGCGGAAATGGCGCGTTTGCGCAATTTGAATATCGATATGAGTCGCATAAAGTTAGTGGCCATTGATCGAGCCGCTATGGAGCCGTTGAGCGCAGTAAAGCCCAAGAAGCTGCTGATCATCATGGGTGGTATTATTGCGGGTTTGGTTCTCGGTATAGCCTTCGCGTTGTTCTCCAGCGTTTTTCGCTCCAAGAGGCTGGCGTAGAGGCGGCCGCTGGAGTACATCTTGCTACCTGCGCTAGCAAGCGCTTGCAAGAATGCGCTCCACTGTCGTGTTAAGTGATGGCCAGTAGCCCATTGTCTGTGCCCGGGCCTGAGATTGGCCTGATTTGTTGGGTGGCTGTAGGCGATTATGCTATTACGCCAGGAAAAACAAGTTTAAAATTGCTGATACATTTTGATGCGCCTGTCAGCAGCGTCCAGCTGCAGAACCGTGCGTTAGGTTGCTGACAGTATTGGCTAGCTGTGGAGAGATTATGGCGTATTTATCAAACGAGCAGCTGGCTCAGCTCGGTTTTAAAAAGCTTGGCAAAGATGTGAAAATCAGTGATCGAGCCAGCATTTATAATGCTGATCAAATTGAGATTGGCGATTTTTCGCGAATTGATGATTTTTGCGTCATTTCAGGCAAGATTACATTCGGTCGCTTCAATCATATAACACCGATGTGCCTTATCGCTGGTGGGACGCCGGGTATCGTATTTGAGGATTTTTGTACGTTGGCGTACGGCGTCAAGATATTCTCCCAGTCGGATGATTACAGCGGCGAAACGTTAACGAACTCTTTAATTCCAAAAAAATTCAAGAACGAGTTGTTTTCTGCGGTACACGTGCACAGGCACGTAATAGTAGGCGCTGGCGCTGTCATTTTTCCAGGTGTGATACTGGCTGAAGGATGCGCCGTAGGCGCGATGGCGCTTGTTACCAAACCTACTGACGCCTGGGGTGTCTATGCAGGCATACCCGCAAAACGTGTCAAAGAACGTAAGAAAGATTTACTTCAACTAGAAAAAGAATTTTATGGTGAGTTCGATGAAAGTTCCCTTTAATAAGCCGCCTTATACCGGTAATGAGGATCAATATGTAACCCGCGCCATGCGCAGCGCGAAGATGTCCGGAGATGGAGACTTCACGATAAATTGCCAGCGCTGGTTCGAAGAAACGTTTTCGTGCCAAAAGGCATTATTGACGCCCTCTTGCACCCAGGCGCTTGAGATGGCGGCAATATTGGTCGATATACAGCCGGGCGATGAAGTGATAATGCCCAGCTACACCTTCGTAAGTACAGCCAATGCCTTTGTACTTCGCGGGGCAAAAATCGTATTTGTCGATATTCGTCCGGACACGATGAATATTGATGAAACCCTGATTGAAGCGGCCATTACTGAAAAAACCAAGGTCATAGTGCCGGTCCATTACGCAGGCGTGGCGTGTGAAATGGACACCATCATGGACATTGCGCAGCGACACAAGTTGTTTGTTGTCGAAGACGCAGCACAGGGCATGATGTCCACCTACAAAGGACGTAAGTTGGGCACTATTGGTCATTTAGCTGCCTACAGTTTTCATGAAACAAAAAACTACACCAGTGGCGGTGAGGGTGGCTTGCTGCTCATTAATGACGAGCGTTTTATTGGGCGCGCTGAAATTATCCGTGAAAAAGGCACTAACCGTAGCCAGTTTTTCAGAGGGATGATTGATAAGTACACCTGGGTGGATATTGGCAGCAGCTACCTGCCTGGTGAACTTCAGGCAGCCTATCTGTTCGGTCAATTAGAACGGGCGGAGGTGATTAACGAATTCCGCTGCAAAATCTGGAATCGCTACAATGCCGCGTTTAAAGATCTGGTCGGTGCCGGTCTGATCGAAACGCCGTCAGTTCCAGAGGGCTGTGTAGCCAACGCGCACATGTTTTATATTAAGGTTAAAGATATTGTCGCCCGCACGGCAGTGCTTAAACATCTGAATGCCTCCGGCGTGGGCGGGGTTTTTCATTATGTGCCTCTGCACAGCGCTCCGGCGGGAATTCTGTTGGGACGTTTTAACGGCGAAGATGTCTTTACCACTAAGGAAAGTGAGCGTCTTCTTCGTCTACCGGTCTGGTACGGAATGTCAGACGTTGAAATTCAGCACGTCATTGATTCTGTGATAGGTGCAGTTAATGCCGCCGGTCGGTAAATTAAAAGAGAAAAGGGCGGGACTGCTGGCGGGCGCTTTTTTCACGAGCGCCGCTCAAGCATCAAAAATCCTGGTAGGGTTCTGCATTCTTAAGCTGATTGCTTTGTATTTGGGTGCAGATGGCCTCGGGAAATTGGGGCACTTTATGAGCCTGGTCTCCATCGCGGTCTTGTTGGCGGGGGGGGGATTGGGACACGGTGTCATCAAATATGTAGCCGAGTTCAAGGACAGTAAGTTTAGTCTGTACAGGCTGTTTTCCACCTCGGTGTTCTATGCGTTGGGGGCCTCCATACTTGTCTTGGTGGCCTTGTTTTCATTTGCTGAGAAGATATCGGTTCTGGTGTTTGGAGAGCCTCGCTTTTACTGGGTGATCCTGTGCCTTGCTGTCGCCCAGGTTGCGTTCGCGTTCAATATTCTGTTTTCCGGTTTCTTCAATGGGCTCGGTAAACTGAAGGTGAATGCGGTGGTGCAGGTTGTTTCAAATATCCTGGCACTGCCATTAATATGGTTTTTGATTTCAAGCTATAAAATGCCAGGTGCGGCGATTGCCATGCTTGCGATCTTTGTCATGCCGATTATTGTTTCGTTGTTTTTTGTTAAAGGCATGCCGCTGTTCAGAATGATCAAGTGGCGAAAATTTGATGTTGGCATTGGGAAGGGTTTTGCCAGATTCGGTTTGATGTTACTGGTCAGTGCGGTCATGTTTCCTGTGGTGGAAATAGTTATCAGGGAGTCGCTGATAACGCAGGTGGGGTACAGTGAGGCGGGTATATGGCAGGGGAGTATAAAACTCTCAAGCGCTTATATTGGATTTTTTAGCGTCTTCCTGGCGTCTTACTATATGCCACTTATTTCGGCAACGCGAGAGAAGAAGGCGATAACACGTCAGGTCATCAAGTTCATGTTGCTGGTGATGGGCGGGTTCCTTATGGGCGGAAGTGTGCTTTATTTTGGTCGGCACTTCTTCATCCCGCTGCTGCTGTCTTCCGAATTTAATGAGCTGGAGAATTATATAATTTTTCAGCTGGTGGGCGATTTTTTCAAAGTTTCCGCTTACGTGATCGGGTTCGTGGCAGTGGCCAAGGCTGCGACCAAATTGTATATACTGTCTGAAGTTATTCAAGCGCTGCTGTTTGTCGGGCTCACTTTTTCGCTGGGAAAAAGTATCGGCGGTATTTACGGTGTCATGTATTCTTATATGATCGCTTACATCGTATTTTTTGTCATGTGTGTCATCGGTTTTGCCTGCTGGGCGCGTAGATAATGGAACTGGAATTCACTCTCCCGTTGTACCTGGCCTATGGCTTTTTGGTGCTGGTGGCTGCATTTGATACCTTAAGTGATAGGAAACTACCAGCGATTGTTGTGTCTGTGCTGATGGCTGTTCCGCTAGTTTTTCTGGCTACGTTCAGGGCAGTGGGAGTTGGCAGCGATGATGCCGCTTATCTCGAGATGCTCTATCAGATACCGTCGGTATTGGATTGCCAGAACGTCTATTGCGATTACAGCTACGCGACATTCAATGTCGAGTTCGGTTTTTTCATGTTCCTGTCGGTATTGGCAGCGCTCGGAAAGAATGCGGCCGTTTTATTCGGCTTTAGTTCGTTAGTTGCGGTGACGTTAAATATTCGCAGCATAAGGTATTTTTCTCCTTACTTTGCATTGGCGGTGCTGGTTTACTTTACGCATTTTTACCTGGCCAAAGAACTCAATGCAATACGCTTGGGGTTGGCATCCGGGTTGCTATTCCTCGCTGCGGCCTATCTGGATCAGCGAAAGTATAAAATGATGACGGCGCTGATCGTTGCCGCGACATTGGTTCATGTGTCATCGGTATTTTTTATTGTGCCAGTGGGGTTGTATCTTTTTCGGCCCAAGCGCAGTTTGTACCTTCTTGTGAGTGCCGTTCTGATCTTTATCTCCGCAACCATCGACTTTAAATCTGTGCTGCGTCAAATGGCAATTTTCGGTTTTGTGGGGGATAAAATCGAATTGTATCTCAACGCCGACATGTACAGTTATGCCTTGCCGCTTTTTGACATGGTGAATATCAAGAATTTGCTGGTGATCATCGCAGGCCTGGTATGTTGGAAGAAGATTGAACATCGATACCAGAGTTTCAATCTGATTTTCTGTATTTTTTATTGTGCGGCCTTTTTGCGTATTGTGCTGGGCGATTTCGCGATCCTGGCGGGTCGGGGCTACGCAAGTATTTCAATGTTTGAGTACGTGCTGATCCCCATGATCGCTGTGCATGTGTGTGGCAAGAAATTGGGCTTTTTGCTGGTGGCGGCTTATACCTTTGCAACCTTGTACCTGAACCTCAACAGCAATTCAGGGTGGACAGGTGGTTCCGAAGTGTTTTTCGATTTCCTATAGATTGTGGTTGAGGGTGTATGAAAAGCATATTGTTTGTGATGGGAGGACTCGCTATTGGCGGGGTTGAGACTTACGTGGTCAGATTGGCCAAATATCTCAAGCTGGCCGGGCACTCCGTTAGCGTGACTTTACTGTCTGATAAGTATGATCAGGGGCTGTTTACCGAACTCTCCCAGCACGCGTCGGTCACGATTGTCGAACATGTTCCTTTTCTGTCTGCTTCCAGTTGGGTCAATGCGCTGTTGCCGGCAAAAACGGATACCACAAAGTACGACATCGTTCATGTGGTGGATGGGCTGACGTTGGCCTATGTTTGTTTAAATAGAGATCAGCTGGATTTCAAATCGGTCAGTGTCGGTATTTATCACTCTAAGGAAATTGCCTGGTGGCGCGGTCGTAATATCTATTTCAGGAAAAAAATGTTGGCGTTGTATGATCGCAACGTCCAGCTCACGTTATTTCCTAACGAAAGAACGGCTGAGATGGCTGCAGAATTCAGTGGCGCCGATGTGTCGGGGCTGGATATTCTACCGCTGGGCATTTCTTTTGAAAGCTACAGTGCTCGCCAGCCGCTCCAGTCATCCTTGCGTATAGTTTCCGTCGGTCGTTTGGTTGACTTCAAAATCTACAATCGCCATGTCATCTCGCAACTGGCTGAGCTTCGCAAGTTAGCCGATTTTGAGTACTTCATATATGGCGACGGCCCTGAGCGCAACGCGCTGATTGCCTTGGCTGAGTCGCAAGGCGTTGAGGCTTATGTGCATTTTTTCGGTGAGGTAGATTACGCTGAACTGCCCTCTATCCTGGATGGTGCATTTTGCTTTGTAGGGTCGGGGACGACGATTATCGAGGCCTCGGCAGCTGGCATTCCCTCTGTCGTTGGCATCGAGTCGATTGAGCGCCCGCTCACGTGTGGTCTGTTTTCGGACGTTGCCGGATATTCCTATAACGAAGAGTCCGCCACCACCAACCGGGTTGGGATTTTTGATACCATTGCGATGCTGCACGCGATGAGCGCTTCCGAGTACATGCAGGTTTCCGACCGTCACAGAAAGAAGGCCAAGCTTTTTGACATACTGGAAACCTCTGCTCAGTTTGTAGAGAAATCAAATCGCGCCCCCCGTTTCGATATTAAAATTAACCGGTGGATCGCGATGTTGTCATTCATTAAATCTGTGATTTTTTTGGGGCCCAAAGCGCTCAAGTCCAGATTCGATAGTGTGAGCTGACATGCCCCTGAATATTGCAATAGTTACTCAGTATTTTTACCCTGAGAGCTTTATCATTAATGATATCGTGCAGGAATTGGCATCGCTTGGCCATACAGTCGAAGTGTTCACGGGGCAACCTAATTATCCGGACGGTGATACCTACGAAGGGTATCAGGCAGCTTCCTGCAGCGAGCACATGTACAAGGATTCGATAAAGGTTCACCGTGCACCTTTAAGGCCACGTCATGCAGGCGGTGCAAAGAATCTGATCCTTAACTACCTGTCATTTGTAGTTAATGGCATCAAGTATTTTCCAAAGCAGAATGCGGGAAAAAAATTCGACGCGATCATTGTGTTCGCGGTGTCTCCCATCACTGCTGCGATCCCCGCAATCGTGTTGAAACGCTCTACGGATGCGCACCTGATGGTCTGGGTGCAGGATTTGTGGCCCGAAACGCTGAAAGCAACCGGGTTTATAAAAAATCACTGGGCGCTGAAAGCCGTGGGTTTGCTGGTTCGGTTCATATATGCCAAGGCAGATACCGTATTGGTACAGTCTGAAGCATTTATATCGTCTGCCGAAAAGTATGTGGAGAAAAGCAAGCTCGTTTATTACCCCAACTCCTATCAGCTGTCACCTGCGCCGCCCGCTGGCGCCGCCAGTGTTTTACCTGATGAAATCAATCAGTTGTTAACCTCCCATTTTTGCATTGTGTTTGCTGGCAATCTCGGATTTGCGCAATCTTTGGAAACTATCGTCGATGCGGCAAAAGCCCTGACTCACCTTAGTTGCAAGATCGTGGTGGTTGGCAGTGGTAGCCGTCTTGAATGGATGAATGAGCAAAAGCGTGTGCATGCGCTGCACAACTTGGAATTGGTGGGGCGTTTGCCATCTGAATCAATGCCGGAATTATTCGCCAAGAGTGAAGCCCTGCTGGTGACGCTCAAAAAGGACGAAATATTCACCCTGACCATTCCCAGCAAAGTCCAGGCCTATATGGCAGCAGGCAAGCCCATCTTGGCCGCCCTTGACGGCGAGGGTGCGAGAGTCGTGCAGTTGGCGGGCGCCGGCCTGTGCTCTCCCGCAGGTGACGCTGCTGCGCTGGCGAGTAATATCGAACAAATTTATCGCTGCGAGCCCGAAAAAAGAAGCGCCTACGGGGCCGCAGGGTATCGGTTTTTCTGTGATAATTACGAAATGAAAAGCCAGTGCCGCCGCTTGGTCGAAATTATTCAAGATCGAATTAAAAATACGTAGAGATCCAATATGAAAATTTTAGTGCTGGGTGTGACAGGGATGCTCGGAAGTGCTGTTTTCAAGTACATCGCCAGCCATACCTCACATAGTGTGTTTGGCACCATGCGTGGTAGAGGGGGGCGTAAGTACTTCGATGAAAAGTACGCAGAGAACTTCTATTCGGATGTTGATGTTCTGGACTACGAAGCCTTGGTCGGTGTCTTCGAGCAGGCACGTCCGGACGTCGTTATCAACTGCGTTGGCTTGATCAAACAGTTAGCCCAGGCCAAGGATCCGCTGTCGACGTTGCCGCTCAACTCGATGCTGCCGCATCGCCTCTCGAAGTTGTGCGCGCTGATCGGTGCCCGGCTTGTCCATATCAGTACCGACTGCGTCTTCACTGGCGAGAAGGGAATGTATTTGGAATCTGACATTTCAGACGCGGTCGACTTGTACGGAAAGTCCAAGTTTATTGGTGAGGTTCAAGACCAACCTCACGCCATCACCTTGCGCACCTCAATCATCGGCCATGAGCTGGCAAGCAGTGCGTCTCTGGTTGACTGGTTCCTCTCCCAGGAAGGTGCCGTAAAAGGTTTTACGAAAGCCATATTCTCGGGTGTACCGACCTCAGAACTTGCTCGCATCATCACCGATTTCGTGATTCCCAATCCGCAGCTGTTCGGTCTCTATCATGTTTCCGCTGAGCCTATCGATAAATTCACGTTGCTGAATGAAATCGCGAAGATTTATGAAAAGAAAATCGACATTGTCCCAGATGATCATCTAGCGATTGATCGGTCTCTGGACTCTACGCGATTCCGCCAGGCAGTGGGCTACGTTCCGCCTGCTTGGCCAGACCTTATTCAATTTATGCGCGCTCAGCGATAATTAGGAGATTTTACAGATGTTCGATAATAAAGTGTTGATGATTACCGGCGGTACCGGTTCCTTTGGTAACACCGTGCTCAAGCGATTTCTCGATACCGATGTCAAAGAAATCCGTGTGTTCAGCCGTGACGAAAAGAAACAGGAAGACATGCGCATTGCGCTGGGTAACGACAAGGTAAAGTTTTACATCGGCGATGTGCGTGACTATGCCAGCATTTCCCAGGCGATGGTCGGGGTCAATTACATCTTTCACGCCGCTGCGCTCAAGCAAGTTCCTTCTTGCGAGTTCTATCCGATGGAAGCGGTCAAAACCAACGTGATGGGCACGGAAAACGTGCTGAACGCGGCGATCGCCAACAATGTAGAACGCGTAGTGGTTCTGAGTACGGATAAAGCCGTCTACCCAATCAATGCGATGGGCATTTCCAAAGCCATGGCGGAAAAGCTGGTCGTTGCCAAGTCCCGGATGATCCCGCAAAACGGTCCTGTCATCTGTTCCACACGCTATGGCAACGTTATGGCTTCCCGAGGTTCGGTGATCCCCTTGTTCATCAATCAGTTGAAGCAGGGCGGCGAACTGACGGTAACTGACCCCAACATGACCCGTTTCCTCATGTCCCTGGAAGATTCGGTTGATTTGGTTTTGCATGCTTTTGAATATGCCGAACAAGGCGATATTTTCGTACAAAAGGCGCCTGCATCGACTGTCGAAGATTTGGCTCAAGCGCTCAAAGAACTGTTCAAGTGCATGAATTCGATCAAGGTGATCGGCACGCGTCACGGCGAGAAGCTTTACGAGTCGTTGATTTCTCGCGAGGAAATGGCCAAGGCAGAAGACATGGGCCGTTACTACCGGATCCCTGCGGACAATCGCGATCTGAACTATGAGAAATATTTCGTAGAGGGTGAAACGCATATTTCGGAGTTGGACGACTATACATCACACAACACTGAACGCCTGGATGTTGAGGGTGTTAAAGCGCTGCTGATGAAGTTGGAGTTTGTTCGGGAGCAACTCAATGCTTAAAGTCATGACCTTGGTGGGCACTCGGCCGGAACTCATCAAAATGAGCCGCGTGATCGCAGAACTGGACAAACAGACCCACCATATTCTGGTGCATTCCGGTCAGAACTACGATTATGAGCTTAACCAGGTATTCTTTGATGACCTGGATATTCGTAAGCCCGACCATTTCCTGGGCGCTGTAGGTGATACTGCGGCCCAGACGATCGCTCAGGTTATCGCTAAATCGGATGAGTTGTTCGAGTCGGAAAAGCCGGATGCACTCCTGCTTTACGGGGATACCAATACCTGTCTGGCTGTCATTTCTGCCAAGCGCAGAAAAATCCCGGTTTTCCATATGGAAGCGGGTAACCGTTGCTTCGACCAGCGCGTCCCCGAGGAGTTGAATCGCAAGGTTCTCGACCACCTCAGCGATATAAACATGGTACTGACCGAACACGCCCGTCGCTATCTGCTGGATGAGGGCGTGCGCCCGGAAACGATCATCAAGACCGGGTCGCACATGGCAGAAGTCCTGGACTTCTACATGCCCAAGATCCAAGCGTCCGATGTACTGGCTCGCGAAGGGCTGACCTCCGGTGGCTTCTTTATTGTCAGCACGCATCGTGAAGAGAACGTAGATACCCCGGATAATCTTCGGGATCTGATTGGCTCGCTGAAGGCACTGGCTGACGAGTACAAGCTGCCTATTATTGTTTCCACACACCCAAGGACGCGTAAGCGCCTTGAAGCATTGGGTGAGTCGCTTGACCATCCACTGATTCGCTTCGTTAAACCGTTCGGTCTGCTCGACTACATCAAGTTGCAGATGGAAGCGTTTTGCATTCTGTCCGACAGCGGCACCATCACTGAAGAAGCGTCTTTGTTGAACCTGCCGGCGGTGACGATTCGCAACGCTCACGAGCGGCCTGAAGGCATGGATGAAGGCACGCTTATCATGTGTGGCCTGACGACTGATCGCGTGCTGAACGCTGTCAGGGTCGTGACCAGCCAGCATGTACGTGGTGAACGAGTGATGTCGGTGGTAGGCGATTATTTGGGTGGCGCCGTCTCCAAAAAAGTCGTGCGCATTGTGCACAGCTATACCGACTACATTAATCGCACCGTTTGGTCTAAATCCTAAACAAGGAGTTTGGTGTGCGCATATTTGTGACTGGGGCATCTGGATTTGTTGGTAGCCGGTTGGTCCAAGTGTTATCCGCTCGTACAGATGTTCAGGTCACGGTTGCCGTCAGAGACCCCGGTTTTTCCTGTCCTGGCGCCGATCAAGTGGTTCAATTCGACGACCTGTCGAGCGCTGATTTTTCAGGCGTTCTGACGGGGGTTGAGGCGGTTGTTCATTGCGCGGCCCGCGTTCATGTGATGAACGATTCCGAGGCCGATCCGCTTGAAGCCTTTCGCCGCGTCAATGTCCAGGGCACCCTGGCCCTGGCGCATCAGGCGGCGCAGGCTGGTGTGCGACGCTTTGTGTTCCTCAGTTCAATCAAGGTCAACGGTGAAGGCACGGTCTCGGGCGCGCCTTATACCGCCGATCAGCCGCCGGCACCGTCGGACCCTTACGGCATATCAAAGATGGAGGCCGAAAAGGGTCTGCTGGAATTGGCTGCAACGACAGGGATGGAAGTGGTGATCATCCGTCCGGTGCTGGTTTATGGCCCGGGTGTAAAGGCCAACTTCCTGAGCATGATGCGTTGGCTGCACAAAGGTGTGCCATTGCCTTTCGGCGCCATCCATAACGCGCGCAGTCTGGTCGCGCTGGATAACCTGGTTGATCTTTCGATTACCTGCATCACTCATCCAGCCGCCGCCAACCAGGTATTCATGGTCAGTGATGGCGAGGATCTTTCAACCACTGTTTTATTACGCAAAATGGCGTCCGCGCTGGGCAAACCCGCGCGTCTTCTTCCGGTTCCAGCCTCTTTGCTGAGCACTGCCGCAATCATGCTGGGCAAGCGCAGCCTGTCCCAACGGTTGTGCGGTTCCTTGCAGGTCGATATTGGGAAGACGCGTGCCCTCTTAGGCTGGACGCCTCCGCTGTCGGTTGATGAGGCGCTCAAGGTCACGGCGTCTGCTTATATGGAAAGTCAAAACACATGAGTTATTGGTGGATCGTTCCGGTTGTTGCGTTTGTCTCGTTTGTCATGACCGCTGTGCTTAGGCGCTATGCGCTATCTCGAAGCATCATTGATATACCGAACGCACGGAGTTCACATTCTGTTCCTACGCCCAGGGGCGGCGGGGTAGCCATTGTATTGGCCTTTCTTGCGGTACTGCCGCTGGTCGGATGGCTGGACCTGGTCCCGTGGCCTTCGCTCGTTGCAGCAGGCGGCGCCGGAGTGGTAATAGCCGTCCTGGGCTTTATGGATGACCATGGACACATTGCAGCTCGCTGGCGTTTGGCAGGGCATTTTGCAGCGGCGGCATGGGCGTTGTTCTGGATCAACGGACTGGCCCCGCTGAACCTGTTCGGATGGGCCCTGGATCTGGGGCTTGTCGGTAATGTGCTGGCGGCTGTCTATATTGTCTGGATGCTCAATCTCTACAATTTCATGGATGGAATTGACGGTATCGCCAGCGTGGAAGCGATTTGCGCCTGCCTGGGCGCCTGTTTGCTTTACGTATTGGGCGGTCACCCGCAGATGATCTGGCTGCCTTTATTGCTGGCAGCAGCAGTGGGGGCATTTCTGGTTTGGAATTTTCCACCCGCCAAGATTTTCATGGGTGATGCCGGTAGCGGTTTCCTGGGGATTACCCTGGCGTTCTTCTCACTGCAGGCAGCCTGGGTCAAATCGGATTTTTTCTGGGCGTGGTTGATTTTGCTGGGCGTATTCGTCGTCGACGCAACCTGCACGCTTGTTCGTCGATTGGTAAGGGGTGATAAGGTTTACGAAGCGCATCGCAGTCATGCTTATCAATTTGCCTCGCGCAAATATGGCAAGCACTTGCCAGTGACCATGGCAGTTGCTGCCATCAACGTTTTCTGGCTTTTACCTATTGCAGCGGGTGTAGTCTTGAGCGGATGGGATGGCACGTGGGCGTTGGTTGTTGCCTACCTGCCGTTGGTCGCGCTGGCGATAAAGTTTCATGCCGGCGAGCTCGAGATTATGGTCGCGCAGAAGTAAAGGTTATCGTAGTCGGTCAGCGAGTCCTGAAAAGCCCGTGGATGGCTTTGCAGCATTAGGCATTGGAATGTACAGAGGTGTTCGAAGGGGTTATGGATAAGTTACGGGCGTTCTTAGTCGGTTTGCCTCGACGCAAAAAGCGGCTGATTCAGGTCAGTACCGATGTAATGGTGGTCTGGGCTGCATTGTGGCTGGCTTTCGTTGTACGTCTGGGCGTCGATGAAATGGCTAATCCAATCATCGCTCACCTTTGGCTGTTTATTGCCGCGCCTGTCGTCGCAATACCTCTGTTCATTCGATTTGGTATGTACCGAGCGGTGATGCGGTATTTCGGTAACGACGCGCTGATTGCGATTATCAAGGCGGTCAGCCTTTCATCGCTGATTCTTGGCGTCGTCGTATATTGGTACAGCAATCACCAGAATGTGGTCCCGCGCTCGATTATTTTCAACTACTGGTGGCTCAGCCTGATCATGGTGGGCGGCCTGCGTCTGGCGATGCGCCAATACTTTCTGGGGGACTGGTTTACGGCGGCTCAGCACGTTCCGTTCACTAGCCGGGAAGATGGTCTGCCGCGCGTTGCTATTTATGGCGCGGGCGCAGCCGGCAACCAATTGGTCGCGGCGTTGAGGATGGGCAGGGTGATGCGCCCTGTCGCGTTTATCGACGACGATGAAAGCATCACTGATCGCGTCATTTCGGGCCTGCAGGTGTACAAGGCCAAGCATATCCAGCGAATGATCGATACCACTGGCGCCCAGGAAATTCTGTTGGCCATCCCATCCTCCAACCGTGGCCGTCGCCGTGAAATCCTGGGTTTCCTCGAAGGCTTCCCGCTTCACGTGCGAAGCGTTCCGGGGTTCATGGACCTGGCCAGTGGTCGCGTCAAGGTAGATGACATCCAGGAAGTCGACATCGCCGACTTGCTGGGTCGCGATACCGTGCCTGCTCAAGGCGAGCTCCTGGAACACTGCATCAAGGGCCAGACCGTTCTGGTCACTGGCGCGGGCGGTTCGATCGGGTCCGAACTGTGCCGGCAGATTCTGGCGTTGCGTCCGACGACGCTGCTGTTGTTCGAACACAGTGAGTTCAATCTCTACAGCATCCTTTCGGAACTTGAGCAACGCGTCGTTCGTGAGTCGTTGCCCGTCAAGTTATTGCCCATCCTCGGTTCTGTGCGCAACCAGTCCAAGCTGCTGGATGTGATGAAAACCTGGCGCGTGGATACGGTTTATCATGCCGCAGCGTATAAGCATGTACCGATGGTTGAGCACAACATCGCAGAAGGTGTGCTGAACAACGTAATCGGGACGTTGAATACGGCCCAGGCCGCACTTCAAGTTGGCGTTTCCAACTTTGTTCTGATCTCTACGGACAAAGCCGTGCGCCCGACCAATGTCATGGGCAGTACCAAGCGTTTGGCCGAACTTACCTTGCAGGCGCTCAGTCGTGAGCTGGCTCCTGTACTGTTCGGTGATAAGTCGAATGTCTCACGCGTCAACAAGACCCGTTTCACGATGGTGCGTTTTGGCAATGTACTGGGCTCTTCGGGCTCAGTGATTCCGCTCTTTCACAAGCAGATCAAGTCTGGCGGCCCATTGACGGTCACCCATCCCAAGATCACGCGTTACTTCATGACAATCCCTGAAGCGGCGCAGTTGGTGATTCAGGCAGGCTCCATGGGCCTGGGCGGTGATGTGTTTGTGCTGGACATGGGCGAGCCGGTGAAGATTGTCGAGCTGGCCGAAAAAATGATTCATCTTTCCGGCCTGAGCGTTCGTTCCGAAAAGAATCCCCATGGTGATATCGCCATCGAGTTCTCCGGCCTGCGTCCCGGCGAAAAGCTTTACGAAGAGTTGCTGATTGGCGACAACGTTGTTGCGACCCAGCACCCGATGATCATGAGTGCCAACGAAGATTATCTGTCATGGGACGTACTCAAAGGCAAGCTCTCTGAGTTGCTTGCCGCGGTTGATGAGGATGACTACACCCGTGTCCGTCAGCTTCTGCGCGACACTGTCAGCGGTTATGCCCCCGACGGCGAAATCGTCGATTGGATCTATCAGCAGCGTCGCCTGGAACCGTGAGTTAACACTCTGTTACTCAAGCGCTTTTGACACGCTCCAACCATCGCCTAAGTTAGAGAAGCAGCTTCGGAAAAGCTGCTTTTCTCTTACCGATGTCATGGAGCGTCACCAATGCAAAACACCTACCTTTCCTCCCTTGTCTTCGCCTTCCTCGCCAGCCTCTCTTTCGCCACCACCGCAGCCCCATCCGCCAAACCTGAAGGCCCAACCGCCATCTCCGCGCAAATGACCAAAACCGAGCAATCGGCCAAGGTCAACCTCAACGCGGCCGATGCTGAAACCCTGCGCCGCGATTTGTTCGGTATCGGCGCCGCCAAGGCGAAAGCGATCGTTGCTTTTCGCGAAAGCAATGGCCCCTTCACAGCGGTGGATGAGTTGCTGGAGGTAAAGGGAATTGGCAAGGCCCTGCTGGAGAAGAACCGCGACAGGCTGGTTATCAACTAAACGACGTTGCCCAGAGGCCGATCATTGATCGGCCTTTTACCCTGTGCGTTTTTAGTCCAGCCCTGGCATGAAATGTGGTTACCTCAAGATTATCGATTGTTCAACAGTCACCCTTGATGGAGGATTGCCCCATGTATAAAGACTATCCGGCCGCCTACCAAATCAGTAAAGGCTCGGCATTACAGGTGGATACGGCGTTCTACGAGCGCATCCGGGATCGGCAGGGCCAGCGCACGCTGATCGAACAGTTCGAGGTACCGATCCGCACGGGCAGGGCATGGAAAGTCCCTGCCGGGCATGTCTTCCGCGTAACCACTCCGGTGGGCCCGCAGGTGGGGGATTTCAACGTGTGGAACGCCAATGATCCGCGCGAGCGGTTGTGGGCAGCCCGCACCCGGCAACTCCAAGGCGCACATGTCAGCACCCACGACCGTTTGTGGTCGAACCTTCCATTTCTGAGGCCCCTGGTTACCATTACCGACGACAGCCTGGCAGGCTATGGCATCGATGAACACGGCGGGCGTCTGCACGATTTGCTTGGCACGCGCTGCGATCCGTATGTGAACCGTATGCTCACCGGTGAGGACTTTCATCATCATTGCCATTCGAACCTCACTCGCGCGGTATTGCCCCACGGTCTGACGGAATTCGATGTGCACGACGTGCTGAATATTTTCCAGTGCACCGGGCTCAATCATGATGACATGTACTTCATGAAAGCCTGTCCTGCGCAGAAGGGCGATTACCTGGAGTTCTTTGCCGAGATTGATGTGCTGTGCGCGCTGTCTACGTGTCCGGGTGGGGATTTGTCGCTGCCGATGTGGGGGCCGGATGCGCAGGATCCGTTGACGGTGTGTCGCCCGTTGGGCGTCGAGATCTACCAATTGGAGGAGGGGCTGCTTGAAGGCTGGAGCCAGCCCGAGCGTGCTGCCTATAAAGGGCAGCACGGGTTGCAGATTGCCAAGGCGGCTTGGGAGTAACCCAAGGCTCAACGATCCTGGGCATCCTTGGCATCCGCCTGCGCATTGCGCTCGGCCACGCGTTTGCGTTGTTCGTCGGTGAGTTCCACTTTGTTGGCGCTGTCGCGCAGCATCATCAACCCACCGACGATCGATCCGATCGCAACTATCATAATCAACCACGCATACCACGGCATAAGGCTCTCCTTGAGGCAGATTGCCGGGGGAGAATTTTCCCACGGTAATAACTGCTTTGAGTTACGGGCGTTCTGAGTAGTTCATTGTAGGCCCGTTCTGCCTCGCGAACCTTATAACCCGGTCAACATCGCATCCGCAGGCGCATCGGCGCGATCCTGGGCGGTCAGTTGGAAGTAGATGAAGCCCACGGCCATGAAGCCAAGGAAGATCAACCCGATCAGTGTATTGAACCAGGCCATCGCCACCAGGCACACCGCTGCCAGTACCAACGCGATACCCGGCACGATGGGGTAGCCCGGTGCGCGGAAAGTCCGCTCCAGCAGCGGTTCGGTTTT
Source organism: Pseudomonas sp. 37 R 15 (assembly GCF_900004865.1). Lineage (NCBI taxonomy): Bacteria > Pseudomonadati > Pseudomonadota > Gammaproteobacteria > Pseudomonadales > Pseudomonadaceae > Pseudomonas > Pseudomonas sp. 37 R 15. Next base: position 76,403 of record NZ_CVTV01000023.1, read on the forward strand.
GCGCAATCTGAACAGGCTGAGCATGCTCATGATGTACATGACGATGGCACCGAACACAGCCATAGTGATCATCGCGGCGGTCAGGGTCATGCCACCCAGGTTGATCAGGCCGTCGCTGTAGATGGCCGCGATGCCGACCACGCCGCCGGCGATGATGGCGCGGTGAGGTGTCTGAAATCGCGACAGTTTGGCCAGGAAAGGCGGCAGGTAACCGGCGCGCGCCAGAGCGAAGAACTGGCGCGAGTAGCCGAGGATGATGCCGTGGAAACTCGCCACCAGGCCGAACAGGCCGATCCATACCAGCATGTGCAACCAGCCGGAGCTTTCGCCCACCACGGTTTTCATCGCCTGGGGCAGCGGGTCGTTGATGTTTGACAGGGTGCGCCAGTCGCCCACGCCGCCCGCGAAGAACATCACGCCCATGGCCAGGATTACCAGGGTGAGAATGCCGCTGATGTAGGCTTTTGGAATGGTGCGCTTGGGATCTTTGGCTTCTTCGGCGGCCATGGCCGCGCCTTCGATGGCGAGGAAGAACCAGATGGCGAAGGGAATTGCGGCGAACATGCCGGCAATCGCCGGGGCACCGAAGGTGTCGGAGCCGGCCCAGCCGTTCAGGGCGAAGTTGCTGAAGCTGAACGCCGGGGCAACGACGCCCATGAACACCAGCAGTTCGGCGACAGCGAGTACGCAGACCACCAGTTCGAAGGTGGCGGCGAGTTTCACGCCGAGGATGTTCAGGCCCATGAACACGATGTAGGCGCCGACGGCGGCGTGTTTCGGGTCCAGTGCTGGGAACTGCACGTTGAGGTAGGCGCCGATGGCCAAGGCGATGGCGGGTGGCGCGAAGACAAATTCGATCAGGGTTGCCAGGCCGGCAATCAAGCCGCCTTTCTCACCGAAGGCGCGGCGGCTGTAGGCAAAGGGTCCGCCGGCGTGGGGAATCGCCGTGGTCAGTTCGGTGAAGCTGAAGATGAAGCAGGTGTACATCGCGGCGACCATCAATGAGGTCACCAGAAAGCCCAGTGTGCCGGCGACACCCCAGCCGTAGCTCCAGCCGAAGTACTCGCCGGAAATCACCAGCCCGACAGCGATGCCCCAGAGATGCAGCGTGCCCAAGGTGGGTTTGAGTTGTGTGTTCATTGTGAGGAGTTCCCTGAACGGTTGGAATGATTCAGGTTGTTGCAGTGGCTATGCCAGGCTTGGCAACCCTGTCGCAAAGCAGTGCCTATGTCGCGGGCGAGACGGTTTGGCGTTCGAACACGGCTTGGTGCGCACCAGATAAGGGCGATAGTGCCTGGACTGCTGCCATCGCGGGCAAGCCCGGCTCCCACAGTGCACCGCGTCGGGCCTGAAAAACGCGATCAAAAGGTGGGAGTGGGCTTGCCCGCGACGAGGCCTTGCCAGCCACCGCAAATCCCCCTGTAAACCCTGCATAAAGCCACTCTTTACGCCATCTTTACGCCCCGCGCCCCGCCTCGCTCTCGTTCCTTTACACCCCTCCTGCGGACAATTGCCCCACACGCGGCACTCGCCGTTATACGGAGAAACTTCCATGAGCGTTCTGGACGGGGTGTCACTGCTATTGGCCGTGGCGCTGTTCATTTATCTGCTGGTTGCGCTGTTACGCGCGGATCGGAACTAGGAGCGGGCTATGCACAGTTATGACTATTGGCTGATCATCGCCTTCTTCGCCGTGGTACTGGTGCCGGCACCGTTTCTGGGGCGGTTCTATTACAAGGTGATGGAAGGTCAGCGCACCTGGTTGACGCCGGTTTTGGGGCCGGTGGAAAACGCCTGTTATCGCCTGTCGGGCGTAGATGCCCAGCAGGAACAGAGCTGGCAGAAATACATGCTGGCCTTGCTCGCGTTCAACCTTGCGGGCTTCTTACTGTTGTTCTCGATTCTGTTATTCCAGGACTACCTCCCACTCAACCCGCAGAAATTGCCGGGCCAGGAATGGACGCTGGCGTTCAACACAGCGGTCAGTTTCATGACCAATACCAACTGGCAGAACTACAGCGGCGAAGCCTCCCTGAGTTATCTCAGCCAGATGGTCGGCCTCACCGTGCAGAACTTCGTCAGTGCCGCCACCGGCCTGGCAGTCCTGGTCGCGCTTTGCCGTGGGATCGGTCGCAAATCCGCCACGACCTTGGGTAATTTCTGGGTCGACATGACCCGCGCCACTCTCTACGGCTTGCTGCCGCTATGCCTGGTGCTGGCACTGTTCCTGGTATGGCAGGGTGTGCCGCAGACCTTCGCCCATTACGTTGATGCCGTGACGCTGCAAGGTGTGGATCAAGTCATTCCCCTGGGCCCGGCAGCCAGCCAGATTGCGATCAAGCAACTGGGCACCAATGGCGGCGGCTTCTTTGGGGTGAACTCGGCGCATCCGTTTGAAGACCCGACGGCCTGGGCCAACCTCTTTGAAGTGGCATCAATCATCCTGATCCCGGTCGCCCTGGTGTTCACCTTCGGCCACTACGTCAAAGACCTGCGTCAGAGCCGCGCGATTCTCGCGTGCATGCTGGCCTTGTTCCTGATTGGCGGTGCGACGTCGCTGTGGTCCGAGTACCAGCCCAATCCGACCCTGAACAACCCGGCCGTGGAACACACCGCGCCGCTGGAAGGCAAGGAAACACGCTTCGGCACCACCGGCACGGTGCTCTGGTCGGTAACCACCACCGCGGCCTCCAACGGATCGGTCAACGGCATGCAGGACAGCCTCAGCCCTCTGAGCGGCATGGTGGCGCTGGTCAACATGATGGTCGGTGAAGTGATCTTCGGCGGCGTCGGTGCCGGTATGTACGGCATGTTGCTCAACGTGTTGATCGCGGTGTTCCTTGCCGGGCTGATGATCGGCCGCACCCCGGAATACCTGGGCAAGAAACTTCAGGCCAAGGAAGTGCAATTGCTGGTGGTGACTCTGCTGGTGATGCCGGTGGGTGTGCTCGTGCTGGGTGCCATCGCCGCGAGCCTGCCAGGCCCGGCCGGAGCCATCAGCAACCCTGGGCCCCACGGTTTCAGCCAGTTGCTCTACGCCTACACCTCGGCCAGTGCCAACAACGGTTCGGCGTTCGGCGGTTTCAGTGGCAACACTGCGTTTCACAACTTGATGCTCGGGCTGGGCATGTTGATCGGCCGTTTCGGTTACATCCTCCCGGTACTGGCCCTGGCCGGTAGCCTGGCGATGAAGAAGACCGCACCGATTGGCCAGAACAGCTTCCCGACCCACGGCCCGTTGTTCGTGACGCTGTTGACCGTGACCATTTTGCTGGTGGGCGGCCTGACTTTTCTGCCGACACTGGCGCTGGGCCCGATTGCTGAACACCTGAGCATGGGCTTCTAAGTTAAGGGGATATGAGAATGAACATGTCTGTAAAAAATGCTGCCCCTGCGCGCACTCAGGAGCCCGCCAAGACCGCGATCTCTGCGTTGTGGCGCCCGGCGCTGGTCCAGGCGTTCGTCAAGCTGGACCCCCGTCAACTGCAACGCTCTCCGGTCATGTTGGTGGTCGAGCTAACCGCCATTCTCACCACCGTGCTGTGCTTTGTGCCCGATACCAGCGTGCCGACCTTCGTGGCCGTGCAAATCGCAGTGTGGCTGTGGTTCACTGTGCTGTTCGCCAACTTCGCTGAAGCCTTGGCCGAAGGCCGTGGCAAGGCCCGCGCCGACAGCCTCAAGGCTGGCAGTGAAGGCCTGAGCGCGCGCCGCAAGGAGGCCGACGGCAGCTTCAAGGTGGTCCCGGCCACCAGCCTGCGCAAAGGTGATGTGGTGCGCGTCGCGGCAGGCGAAATGATTCCTGGCGACGGCGAAGTGATCGAAGGTATCGCCGCGGTCAACGAAGCGGCGATTACCGGCGAGTCCGCCCCGGTGATCCGCGAGTCCGGCGGCGACCGCTCGGCCGTCACCGGCAACACCCGCCTGGTGTCGGACTGGCTGCTGATCCGCATCACCGCCAACCCCGGCGAGTCGACCCTGGATCGCATGATCGCGCTGGTGGAAGGCGCCAAACGCCAGAAAACCCCCAATGAAGTTGCGCTGGATATCCTGCTGATCGGCCTCACCCTGATTTTCCTGCTGGTGGTGGTAACCCTGCAGCCGTTCGCGCACTTCGCCAATGGCAGCCTGCCTCTGGTGTTCCTGGTCGCACTGCTGGTGACGCTGATTCCCACGACCATTGGCGGTTTGCTCTCGGCCATCGGCATTGCCGGCATGGACCGTCTGGTGCGCCTGAACGTGATCGCCAAGTCCGGTCGCGCGGTGGAAGCGGCAGGGGATGTGCATGTGTTGCTGCTGGACAAGACCGGCACCATCACCTTTGGTAACCGTCGTTGTTCGGCCGTGGTTGCGGCGCCCGGTGTCAGTGGCCGGGAAGTGGCTGAAGGCGCGTTGTTCGCCTCCCTGGGCGATGACACGGCGGAAGGCAAGTCTATCGTTGAATACCTGCGCGCCTTGCACCCCCAGGCCGAGCCGACGCTGGACCAACTGACCGCCGTACCCTTCAGCGCCGAAACCCGGTTATCCGGTGTCGACTACCAGGGCCGCGTCTTCCGCAAGGGCGCGGTGGATTCGCTGCTGGCGTTTATCGGCCAGCAACGCAGCGACCTGTTACCTGCGCTGTCGCGGGAAATCGACAAGATTGCCCAGAGTGGCGGCACGCCGTTGCTGGTGTGCGCCGATGGCAAGTTACTCGGTGCGATCCATCTCAAAGACGTGGTCAAGCCCGGGATTCGCGAGCGTTTTGCCGAGCTGCGCACGTTGGGCATTCGTACCGTGATGGTCACCGGCGACAACCCGCTGACCGCCGCGGCGATTGCCGCTGAAGCCGGCGTGGATGATGTACTGGCTGAAGCCACGCCTGAGAAGAAACTGGCGCGTATCCGCCATGAACAGAACGACGGCCGTCTGGTCGCCATGTGCGGCGACGGTGCCAACGACGCCCCGGCACTGGCCCAGGCCGACGTCGGCATGGCGATGAACGATGGTACCCAGGCCGCACGCGAAGCCGCGAACATGGTCGACCTCGACAGCGATCCGACCAAGCTGCTGGATGTGGTGCAGATCGGCAAGGAGTTGCTGGTGACCCGGGGCGCGCTGACCACCTTTTCCATCGCCAACGATGTGGCCAAGTACTTCGCGATTCTGCCGGCGCTATTTGCCGCGATCTATCCGCAGCTGGGCGTGCTCAACGTCATGCACTTGCAGAGCCCGCAGAGCGCGATCCTGTCGGCCATCGTGTTCAACGCGCTGATCATCGTGGTGCTGATTCCCCTGGCCCTGCGCGGGGTGCGTGTGCAGGCCGCGAGTGCGGCCGCATTGTTGCGACGCAACCTGCTGATCTACGGCCTGGGTGGGCTGCTGGTGCCGTTTGTGGGCATCAAGGCGATCGACATGCTGCTGACGGCGCTGCACCTGGTGTAACCCTGCGGTCTTTATGGCCCGATTCAACGAGGATTTGATGATGACTAATATAATCCGCCCGGCCCTGAGCCTGCTGGTACTCATGACCCTGATCACCGGCGTCGCCTACCCGCTGGTGGTGACCGGCGTCGCGCAAGTGGCCTTTGCGGACCAGGCCAACGGCAGCCTGGTGCGCGATGCCAGCGGCAAGGTGCGCGGCTCCAGCCTGATCGCCCAGGATTTCAGCGGCGACGGCTGGTTCCACCCACGCCCTTCGGCCGGCGCGTTCGCGACGGTTTCCAGCAGCGCCAGCAACCTTGGCCCGAGCAACCCCGCGCTGGCCGCGCGTATCTTCGATGACGCCAATAAACAACAGGTGCCAGGCCAGGGGCCGGTACCGTTGGCCTCGCTGACGACCTCCGGCAGCGGGCTCGATCCACACTTGCCACCCGAGGCAATTGCCTATCAACTGGCGCGAGTGGCGGCCGCACGAAATGTACCGGTGTCGACCTTGCAGCGGCTGTTGGATGAACACATCGAAAGCCCGTTGGTAGGCCCGCCCGTAGTAAACGTGCTGGCCCTGAACATGGCCCTGGAAAAACTCTGACCCCCTGTAGGAGCGAGCTTGCTCGCGAAGGTCGTTAAACGATGACGCGGGCATCCAGCGTCAGCGTGGCGCTCTGGGGTTTTTCGCGAGCAAGCTTGCTCCTACATCGAAATTTTTGAAGGACCACAACATGAGCGACTCCGGCCGCGCCGATGCCCTGCTAGCCGATCTGCCCCGCAACGGCCGTGGCCGGCTCAAAGTTTTCCTCGGCGCCGCGCCCGGCGTAGGCAAGACCTACGCCATGCTCCAGGCTGCCCATACTCAACTGCGCCAAGGCGTGGGTCTGATTGCCGGCGTGGTCGAGACCCACGGCCGCGCCGAGACTGAAGCCTTGCTCAGCGGTTTGCCGCAGCAGCCGCTGTTGCGCAGCGAATACCGTGGCGTAATGCTTGAAGAAATGGACCTCGACGGCCTGCTCGCGGCGAAGCCCAAGCTGGTGCTGGTCGATGAACTTGCCCATAGCAATGCCCCCGGCAGCCGTCATGAAAAGCGCTGGCAGGACATCCAGGAGCTGCTGGCGGCCGGCATCAACGTGTTCACCACCGTCAACGTCCAGCATCTGGAAAGTCTCAATGACCAGGTGCGTGGCATCACCGGTGTGCAGGTGCGTGAAACCCTGCCGGACTGGGTACTGCAGGAGGCCGACGAACTGCTGCTGATCGATTTGCCGTCCCGCGAATTGCTCGAGCGCCTGCGCGACGGCAAGGTGTATGTGCCGGAACAGGCGCGTGCGGCCATCGATGCGTTTTTCACCCAGACCAACTTGATGGCCCTGCGCGAGCTGGCCATGCAGACCGCTGCCGCCCATGTCGACGACGATCTGGCCCAGGGTTACCGCCAACTCGGCCAAGCGGCGCCGGCTGTGCGGGGTCGCCTGCTGGTGGGGGTCGATGGCGATGCACAAGCCGAGCGTCTGGTGCGCCATGCCAGCCGCGTCGCCCAGCGGCGACATTTGCCGTGGAGCCTGGTGCATATCGACAACGGCCGTGCGCGGGATGAACAGTCACGGCTACGCCTGCAAAATGCCCAGCAACTGGCTGAACGCCTGGGCGGTGAGGTGGTGCTGCTGCGGGCCGGCGAGGTGGCCAGGACGTTGATCCAGCATGCCGCCGAGCGCCGCGCCAGTCTGCTGCTGGTGGGACAGTCGCGCATGCGCTGGCGTCGACGGCTGTTCGGCGGCGGCCTGGCCGCACGCTTGCTGCGCAATGCGCGGGGCCTGGAAATCAACGTACTCGACAGCGACGATATACCTGCGGCACCGCGTTTGCCGGATGTGCGCGGGCTGCGCTGGTTCGATTATGCCCTGGCCGTGGCGGCCACCCTTGTCGCAGCAGGCTTGGCGTGGGGGGTGTCCAGCCTCTTGCCGTTGCCGAATATCTCGCTGGTATTTCTCGCTGCGGTGCTGCTGGTGGCGGTGCGCAGCAGCCTGGGGCCTTCGCTGGTGTGCGCGGCGTTGTCGTTCATGACCTACGACTTTCTGTTTATCCCGCCGAATTTCTCCTTCGCCATCCAGCGTGAAGAAGACGTCCTCACGCTGTTGTTTTTCCTGTTGATGGCGGCCCTCACCGGCAACCTGGCCGCACGCCAGCGTCGGCAATTACAGGCGCTGCGCGATACTCAGGAAGAAACCAGCGAGCTGCTCGACCTGTCACGCAAGCTCACCGCCGCCACGGATCGCCAGGCGGTCATCAGTGCGGCGGCTCATCACCTGCAAGGCTGGAATGAGTTGGATCTGTGCCTGGTCAATCGCGACGGTCAGGGCGGTTGGACAATCGAGACCGGCGGGCCGCTGACCCTCACCGAGGCCGAACGTGCCGCCGCCGACTGGGCCTGGCAGCACGATCAACCGGCAGGCATGGGCACCGGCACCTTGCCATTTGGACGCTGGTGGTGGTGGCCGTTGTCGGGTGAAGAGGGCCCTCTGGGCTTGCTGGGCGTGAGCGCGAAAGCCGGCATGGCGTTGAGCGGCCAACGCCGGCGCCTGCTCACCGCGCTGAGCCAGCCGTTGGCCCAGGCGTTGGCGCGTGCGCAGTTGGCGCAGGAATTGGAGTCCGCACGTTTGCACGGTGAGACCGAACAACTGCGCAGTGCCTTGCTCGCCTCCGTCTCCCACGATTTGCGTACGCCGCTGACCTCCATGCGCGGCAGTATCGACAGCCTGCTGGCGCTGGGCGAGGCGATCCCTTTGGAGGACCGTCGCGAATTGCTCGAAGGTACCCGTGATGAAGCCGAGCGCCTCGACCGCTATATCCAGAACCTGCTGGACATGACCCGCCTGGGCCACGGCGCGCTGAAGCTGGCGCGCGATTGGGTGTCGCCCGGTGATATCGTCGGCAGTGCCCTTGGGCGATTGCGCGCCGTGCTGGCGCCTTTGCAGGTCGACACCGATGTGCCGCCGGACCTGCCCTTGCTCTATGTGCATGCGGCGTTGATCGAGCAGGCCCTGGTCAATGTCATGGAAAACGCCGCGCGCTTTTCGCCGCCCCAGGGCCGCTTGCAGTTGAGCGCCGGCGTGTCGGACGGCCAAGTGTTTTTCGCCGTAGCCGATGAGGGGCCGGGAATTCCGGAGGACGAGCGCGCAAAAATCTTCGATATGTTCTACACCGCTGCGCGCGGTGATCGCGGCGGGCAGGGCACCGGCCTGGGGTTGGCGATCTGCCAGGGCATGGTCGGCGCGCACGGCGGGCACATCAGTGTGGCCGACGGTATTGAAGGGCGGGGCACTTGTATTACCTTGTTTCTGCCTCTGCCGACACAACCTGCCTTGGAGCCAAACTTGTAGGCGCGAGCTTGCTCGCGAAGGTCGTTAACGATAAAGATGGCTTCCTGAATGCACGCGGCGCCTAGACGTTTTTCGCGAGCAGGCTCGCTCCTACATTGGTTGGTTTTTAATTGATTTTAACTGAGACACCATGAGCCAGACCGCGACGATTCTCGTCATTGATGACGAACCGCAGATCCGCAAATTCCTGCGCATCAGCCTGGCCTCCCAAGGCTATAAGGTGATCGAAGCCGGTACCGGCAACGAAGGCCTCGCGCAGGCGGCACTGAGCAAACCGGATTTGCTCGTACTTGACCTGGGCTTGCCCGATATGGACGGCCAGCAGGTGCTGCGCGAGTTTCGCGAGTGGTCGACGGTGCCGGTGTTGGTGCTCTCGGTGCGGGCCAGCGAAGCGCAGAAGGTCCAAGCCCTTGACGGTGGCGCCAACGACTACGTGACCAAGCCTTTCGGCATTCAGGAGTTTCTCGCCCGTGTGCGCGCACTATTGCGCCAGGCTCCGACGGGGGAAGCTCAGGAGGCCGCGTTGAGTTTCGGCCCGCTGACCGTGGACCTGGCCTACCGCCGCGTCCTGCTAGACGGCGCCGAAGTGGCACTGACCCGCAAGGAGTACGCGGTGCTGGCGCAACTGGCGCGGCATCCTGGGCGGGTAATTACCCAGCAGCAATTGCTCAAGGATATCTGGGGGCCGACCCACACCGAAGACAGCCACTACCTGCGCATTGTGGTGGGCCATTTGCGCCAGAAGCTGGCGGATGATCCGACGCAGCCGAGGTTTATCGTGACTGAGGCGGGGGTGGGGTATCGGTTGCTGGGTGCTTGAGTTTACCGCTGTCTGGACCGGCCTCATCGAGGGCAAGCCACCTCTCACACTTTGAATGTATTCACCGATCAAAAGGTGGGAGGGGGCTTGCCCCCGATGAGGCCCTCCATAACACCCTGAATTTCAGGCCTGCTCACTCTCATACCGATCCAATGTATCACTGGCAATTTCCCGCCCCAACGCGATCAACTCCGGCGCCTTGTAGAACTCGAAAAAACGGCACACCCGCTTTGGTACGTTGATCAGCACGTCCGGCGGGTAACCGGCGATTTTGTACTGGGCCAATGACGTCTGCATCACCTCGAAACTCTGGTTGATCAGGTCCAGCAGCGAGGCCGGCCCGACATTGTCGATGATGAACGAGCCCGTGGCCGACTTCGGCGCGCCGGGCTTCTCCGGCGCGGCGGCGGGTTGCTGGGATTCCGGCTCGGCCGAGTCCAGCCACGGGTTGATCTCGGCGGCCTGGGCCTGCAAGGCTTCCTGCTCGAGCTTCATCAACTGCTCGGCCTGCTTGCGGCGGAACGGCAGGTGCGAGCCCAGTGATTTTGCCAGGCTGTTGAAACGGCTTTTGAACGCCGGCGGGCGCTGGATCACCGGCAGATGATAGTGCTTCTGGTTGGTGGCGTTGAGGTTGACCGCAATGATCAAGTCGCAATGGCTCGACACCACCGGCACGATAGGCAAAGGGTTGAGCAAACCACCGTCCACCAGCATGCGGTTGCCTTGCATCACCGGCGTGAACAGGCTGGGGATCGCTGCCGATGCGCGCATGGCCTGGTGCAGGCAGCCTTCCTGGAACCAGATTTCCTGTTGGTTGGTGAGGTCGGTGGCCACGGCGGTGTAGGGGATGCGCAGGTCTTCGATATTGATTTCGCCGACGATCTTGCGGATCTGCCCGAAGACCTTTTCACCGCGAATCGCACCCAGGCGAAAGCTCACATCCACCAGGCGCAATACGTCGAGGTAATCCAGGCTTTCGATCCAGTGTCGATACTCGTCCAGCTTGCCGGCCGCATAGATCCCGCCGACCACGGCGCCCATCGAGCAGCCGGCAATACAGGCGATGTCATAGCCGCGTCGTTCGATTTCTTCGATCACGCCGATATGGGCGTAGCCCCTGGCTCCGCCGGAGCCCAGTACCAAGGCAACACGTTTCTTCATGACCAGATCCTTCGCAAAACAGGTGCCCACAATGCACCCATCCAGGGGGCGGCTTCAATCCTCGGTGAGCCCTGACAAAATTTTTCCAGAATCGCCACGAGGCTCGGGTATGCTCTGGCAATAGGTACTACCGATTTCAGGCTAGGGACAAGGCACTTTTTCCTGTAGGCATCGTCTACAGGCTACGACAGATTTTGTATATTTTGAGGTGTCATCAATGAAAGCCTGGATGTGTGTACCTGTGATCCTGTTGGCCTTGGCGGGCTGTGCCGGGAAAACCGCGTATCGCGACAGCTGCGGGTCGCAGTTGGATGCCGCCTGGAAAGAACTGGACCTAGCCAAGGCCGAGGGCTTCGCCGGCACCGTCAGCTACTCCAAGGCTTTGTCGCTGTTGACGGGGGCCAAGACCCAGCAGCAATTCGAAGCGTTCGAAGGCTGCTCCAACAAGGCCGAGAAGGCGCGCTTCTATATCCGTGAGTCACGCGCCGGGCGCTGATTTAGCCACCGCAGAGTTTTTCATCGCAAAGGGAGGGCAGGATGTCAGCGCTGGTCAATCAGTTAGTTGCTCAGGTCATTGGCCTGGAAGTGGGATTACTGAGCTCCCAGGCTCGTCTTGCCGCCGTCACCGACGATGAAGCCTTGCATGATCTGCGCACCACGGTGCGCCGTTTGCGCAGCCTGTTGCGGCCCTTGCGCGGGTTACCGGGTGTCGAACAGCTTGAATCCGCCGCCCGCACCGTCGGCCAATTGACCACGCCGCTGCGTGACCGCGAAGTGCTGGCGGCGTACTTGCACCAGCACGGGCATCATCAGGCGGCTGAGCGTCGTCTGCGCCTGCAACCTGAGGCTTATCGCCAGGTGGCGCAAAGCCCGGAGCTGGCCCAGCTGCTGCAGATCCTTGATGCGTTTCCACGCTTTATCCGTGCATCCCAACACCAGAAACTGCTCAAGAGCCTGCGCTCACGCATCCAGAAACGCCTGGCCAAGCAATGGAAAACACTCAATCACGCGCTCAAGGATCCAGCGCATGATCGCCACCGTTTGCGCTTGCTGATCAAGCGTGTGCGCTACGCGGCCGAAGCGTACCCCGAGTTGGACAAGCTGCCGGCCAACGCCGTGGCCGCTTTGAAAAAAGCGCAGGGCGTCCTGGGTGACTGGCATGACTGCTGGCAATGGCTGCTCCAGGCCGAGCACCAGGCTGACCTGCAGCCCTGCATTGCGACCTGGCGTGCCGCCATGGTCAAGGCCGAGGCACGGGCGGATCGTGTGCTGGATAAACTCGGCGCCGATTGTTTCTGAACCGGTCCGGCTTTTGGCCGGAATAGGCGCTGTGCCTGGCGGGGTGGATGGTTAAGATCTCCGCATCGTTTGCTTGATGTGAGGTCGCCATGCGCTTTAGTGATTTGCTCGACGCTGCTCGCAGTCACCCGTTGGATGTCACCATTCCCGCCGAATGGGCCCAGGGCCGCGCCACGTTTGGTGGTTTGGTCGCCGCCTTGCAGTACGAGGCCTTGCGTTCGCACGTTCCGGCAGACCGGCCGCTGCGCTCACTGGCGATCACCTTCGTGGGCCCGGTAGCGCCGGATGTATCCGCCAGTTATCAGGTTGAAGTGCTGCGCGAAGGCAAGGCCGTCAGCCAATTGCTGGGCCGTGTGGTGCAGAACGGTGAAGTGGCGACGCTGGTCCAGGCCAGTTTCGGTGCGTCCCGTGAGTCAGAGATTGATGTAGCGAGCGAGCCGCCACCGGTGTTCAAACAGTGGGATGAATGCCAGGAGCTGCCCTATATCAAGGGCGTCACGCCCGAATTCATGCGGCACCTGGCAATGCGCTGGAGCGTCGGCGGCCTGCCGTTTACTGGCAATAAATCCCGTGACATGGGCGGTTGGGTACGTTTGCGTGGGGATGTGAAGGAGGAACCGCTGACCGAGGCGCACATCCTCGCACTGGTCGATGCCTGGCCCCCGGCGTTGCTCCCGCATTTGCGCAAACCGGCGCCGGGCAGCACCTTGACCTGGACCATCGAGTTCATCCAGCCATTGCAGAACCTGACCACCCTTGACTGGTGCCAATACCACGTCAACATCGAACACGCCCGCGACGGCTACGGCCACGCCGCCGCCGCGCTCTGGAGCCCGACCGGCGAATTGATCGCGCTCAGCCGCCAGACCGTAGTGGTCTTCGCCTGACATTCAACGCGAGTGGCGCCGACGCCACGCGCGCCACCAGCCACCACTGAGCACAAAGCGCGGAAACGTCACGAATTGCTCGACCACCAGGCGTTGCACCGCGTCCTTACGGTCGCTGAACGGCTCACTGGCCTGGGCTTCCAGGCTATGGCCGTGACGCTGCAACGCCAGGCCTGCCAGGATGCCGATCACGCCGATGGCAACACTGACCAGACTCAGGCTGAACACGCCGGAGACGATCAACAAGAAGCCGATGATGAACAGCGGCACGGCAATCAGGTGCAAGGCCAGGTTGGCCGGGTGCTGATGGTTTTGTGGGTAGTGACGCCATTGCCAGGCGGGGAGATTGGGGTGACGTTTGCCCATGATGGTGAATCCTCTGTCCGTTGAAACAACTTGGATGGAGTTTAGGTGGAGATGGGCAAGGGTACGAATTAAGGCTAACTATGGAGTTCATAGGGGGCGGACGCAGAATTTTTAGGTCTAGAAAAAATAATCATCTGGTCCATTTATGTATACATTCGGATCGCAAATTGAAATAGATTTGGCCTTGAATTCAATTAAAGAGCTTTCGGTGGTCGCTTTAAAGTGGAAGTAATTATTTTCTTTAGTAATAACAACAAAGAATACTTCTCTAACAGGAATGTTGTGTATTTTTAATTCGCGAATGCCATGACAATCAATGCCCAATCTGCAGGTGTTGTAGCCTTTGCCTTCCCATTTTTTTGGCAAAACATCTGGAAACTCGGGTATATCGAATCCTAACCCCACAGAAGGGCGATCGTTTTCTATTTGCAAAGAAAAAAGAGCGATTTTTCCGATTTCTATGGGCATACTAAAAATCTTTTCAAAAAAAATATTATGATCTAGTTCATTCCAATACTTCATCATTTTTTCCTAAAGTTGTAATGATCCCTGCCGCCGTCTACGGTTCCGTTTCGAGGCTTTGCAATTGGTCGCAAATTGAAGTGCGCTTTTTGGTCTCCTATACCGTCCGCCCTGCCAAATTTATGCCCGGCAGAATGGTCTTGAATAAGAACCTTAGAACCGTCTGCTCTCGTGAATTGATACACCCTTGAGTATATGGGTCTACCACTCTCATCCAATATGTTTTCATCATTCAAATCAGTCATTTTTTCTATTTTGTACTGTTTCGTCCTTTCTGACTTCGGATTTTTCATCACATCAGGATTTTGGGTCATCGGTATATTGGCGTCCCTTTTTGCTTGCCTAAACGCACCTTTGCGAGAGTGATCAGGTATATCCGGTTCAGCAGGCAAAGAGCAGGTCGGTTTTTTCTTGTCTGTGCCGGGACAATTCGCGTTCATTCCCAGGGGATCAATCCATCCCGTAGGATTGGGCACGTACTGGTAGGCATTGATCCCACCCGCCAGCTTTACCGGGTCCGGCGTCAGGTAACGACCAATATCCGGATGGTAGTAGCGATGGCGGTTGTAGTGCAGGCCGCTTTCCTGGTCGTAGTACTGGCCTTGGAAGCGCAGCGGATTGTCGACTTTGCCGACGTCGAGGCGGCTGATTTCGCCGTAGGCGCGGTAGTGCGCGGACCAGGCGATTTCGCCGTCGGGCGTTGTAAGTTCCTGCGGTGTGCCGAGGTGGTCGAGTTGGTAGTAGTAAGGCTTTACGCCTTCTGGCCCGAAGCCTTCCAGCAGTGCCAGCGGGCGGAAGCTGTCCGGTTCGTAGAGGTAGCTGCGATGGCGATTGGCGTGGTGTTCGGCGATCAGTTTGTCGCCTTGCCAGAAGAACTCTGTGGTTTTCTCTTCGAGGGTCTTGCTGATGCGGCGACCAAACGGGTCATAGCGATAGCTGGCGGTTTGGCCGTTGGGTTGGGTGACGCCAATCAGCCGGTGCTGGCAGTCGTAGCGGTACTCGGTGACGAGTGAATGGCCCTTGCCACGCCGTTCTCTTATTAGATTTCCAAAAGCGTCATAGTCGTAATGGTGATCGCCCTGGATCATCAGGCGGTTGCCAGCAACGATGTCCGGGCCGGGGCGGTCTTGCATCAGCAGGTTGCCCGCCGGGTTGTGGGCGAAGCGCTCCTGGACGTCCTGGGAATGATCTGCGCGGGTCAGGCGCTGGAGCGGGTCGTAGCGGTAACGGTGTTCGCCTTTGCGGGTGTCGAGCAGGCGGGTGAGGTTGCCGGCTTTGTCGTAGT